>NZ_JBHUZJ010000004.1:0-253186 GCF_042667685.1 Streptomyces sp. NPDC057302
GCCGAGCGCGATCTGATCAAGCTCGCCGACCTCGCCGACGCGCTGGCACCGGCGCTTGAGCGCCGCGGCGTCGAGCCCGGAAAAGCACGCTTCATCATCGACGTGGTACTGGCGATCCACCGGCGCGCCATGCCCCGCTGGCTAGCCGAGCCGGACACCACTCTCGCTCAGCTCATGGCTCAGGCCGCTGCCGAGCTGCGCGAAGTGGTCGCGCCACCAGCTCCAACGATCCGCTGAGTCAGCCGCAAACATGCTTCGCAGGTAAGCGTAGAACCGGCTGTCCGGGAAGGGGCCTTACTTCAGTGCGGCTTCCTGGTCCATCTGTTGGGTTCCTTGAGAGATCGTCGCCGGTAGTGACTGCGTTGAGCCGCTGACTGATGGTGTCGGCGCCAACTGGACCGGTGCAGCAGATTGGCCGTGGTGATGGCCGGCGGGGTGAGAGCCGCAGTGAGCAGGCGACGGATCTCCGGGACGGTCAGATGTATAGGCTCATGTTTCCGGGTGGGGTGGTGCGGTTCTGTCGGCCGGTGGGGTGCCGTGCTGGCGACGGCGGCGGTGAGGAAGGCTAGGGCGAGCATGGCGAGGGTGATGTGCCGGTGCCATGAGGTCCAGTACCTGACCTGGTAGTGGTCGAGCCCAACCTGGCTCATGGCGGCCTGGAAGCACTCCTCGATACTCCAGCGAGCACCGGCGACGCGGACCAGTTCGGCCAGCGTCACTTCGGTGGGTGACCAGCACCGGTAGAAAGCGAGTTCGCCGGTGGTCCGGTTGCGGCGGATCAGCAGATGGCGGTGGCTGCCAGTACCGATGTGGACCCAGGCCCAGTCGTAGCAGTGCGGACCCTTCGCGCCGTTGCCGGCACTGTGCCGTTGCCAGGCCGTGGCGGGCAGACGGCCGGCGACAGTATCCGCGCGGGCAGGGGCGCGACCCTGGTTGATCCGCACTCTCGTCGAGCAGGCGACGGCCAGCACGTAGCCGGTTTCGCGTGTCTCCAGGGCAAGCCGTAGATGAGGGCCCTGTCCGTAAGCTTCGTCGCCGGTCATCCAGGAGGCGGTGATCCTGGCGTCCAGCGCGGTCTCGATCATCTCCTAGGCCAGGCTGGGCTTGGTCGCGAACTGCACGTCCTCGGGTATCCCGGCCTCGCGGGCGGCGCTCGGGGTCGTTGGACCAGGAGTGTTCGGGCAGGTAAAGCCGACGGCCGATCAACGCCCGTCCCTGCTCGGTGGCGTAGGCGAGGAACACGCCGACCTGTGAGTTCTCGATGCGTCCCGCGGTGCCGGTGTACTGCCATTGCACGCCCGCCGAGGCGTGGCCCTTCTTCACGAAGCCGGTCTCGTCCACGATCAGCACCGCGCCGTCGGTGCCGAGGTGGTCGACGGCATAGGCGCGTAGGTCGTCACGGACGGCATCAGCGTCCCAGCAGGCGCTGCATCGGTCCGGGCCGGACATGGCCAGCCTGTTCGGCCAACCGCCAGCAGTTCTTACGTTCGACGCCCGACAGCAGGCCGAGCAGATAGCCGCGGGCGGTCGCCCGCGGCTCAACCCGGCCGAAGCGGCCCGCGATCCGGGCCATGGCCTGGTCGAACATCATCCGCCAGCGGGCAGGATCTACGCCATGGCCCGCGGCCTCCGCACGATCTTCGTTTGTCCACACACCAACCGATGATCACGTGGTGGCCGTACGCGTCCCCAGCGGGGTTCGGCAAGATCACGAAGTCAGACTGGAGTACTAGGGCCTCTGGCGGTGCAGACGGGCCAGGACGTGGTCGGCGTCGCGGCCCACCCCGCGCAGAGTCTTCGAGGAGAAGCTGCGCTGGAACTCCATGCCGACCAGGCCGAGTCCGGCCACGGCGGTGGCGATGCCGCCGCGGTGCAGCGGCAGACCATCCGAATCCAGGGCGCCGCTGTCGATGAGATAGGGAAAGGCGAGGCGGTAGCCAGTCGCCAGAACCACTGCGTCGACCGTCTCTTTCGTGTCATCGGCCCAGACGACGCCCTCGGCGGTGAGGCGGCTGAACATCTCCCGCCGGTCGACTCCGTGCCGCTCGAGGGCGGTGCGGTAGTGGCCGTCGTCGATGACCGAGACCGGGACCTTCTCGAGCAGGCGCCGGATGGGGGCCACGTCGAGCCGGGTGTGCTTCAGCCACCAGTGCAGATCGCGGCCCAGCGGGCGCTGGGGCGTCCATCCGATCGGTCGCCGGGTGGCCAGCGTGGTGTCGGCGGCCTCGCCGAGCTCGGCGGCGATCTGGATCGCGGAGTTGCCGCCGCCGACCACCACGACCCGCTGCCCGTCGAACGGGTGAGGGCTGCGGTAGTCGGCGGCATGCAGCACCTGCCCGGCGAACTCCTGGCTCCCGGGCAGGCTGGGGATGTGCGGGGTGCCGTAGTCCCCGGTCGCGGCGATGACTGCCCGTGCCGTGAACGCGCGACCGTCCCCGGTGCGTACCGACCAGGCATCGCCCTGGCGGGTCACCGAGGTGACGGTCGCGGCGGTGTGGATCTCAGTGGCGAGGCGGCGGGCGTAGTCGCGCAGGTAGTCCACCACCTCATCCCGTGTCGGATAGCGGTCCGGATCGCCGGGAAAGCGCAGGCCGGGCAGGGAGGAGTACCGGGCGGGAGAGAACAGGGTGAGGCTCTCGTAGTAGCGCGGCCAGGCCCCGCCCGGCGCATCGGCCGACTCGAGTACGAGGGTGCGCTCGAAGCCGTGCCGGGGGGCGAGGGCGGCGGTGGCCAAGCCGGACTGTCCGGCGCCGATGACGATGAGGTCGGCGTGTGTCATGAGATCGTGAATCCTTCATGAGTCGTTGTTTCGGGAAGTGACGAAATGTTGGGCGGTAAGCGATGACCGAGAGCGGTACCGAAGGATTCGCGGTGGATGCGGCGACGGCCGACTTCCTCAAGGCCCTGGCGAGCGAGACCCGACAGAGAGTGATCCAGCAGTTCACCGGCGGCATCGAGCTGACCGTTGGCGAGGTCGCCGAACGCTGCAGGCTCAAGCCGTCGACCGCCTCAGAGCACCTCAGCCTGCTGCGCCGCGGCGGCCTGGTCCTCTCCCGCAAGGAGGGCAAGCAGGTCTTCTACCGCGCCGACGGCGCGAGCATGGCCGAACGCCTCGACGCCCTGAAGGACTATCTGATGCGCTGCTGCCCTCCCGGGTGCGGCTGACCGGCAGCGCCCGCGGCGCTGCCGGTCAGGTGCGCAGGTCGAGCATGGCGGACATCGCGGCCACCACGGAGGGGGCGACCTGGTAGTAGACCCACGTGCCGCGCCGCTCGGAGGTCAGCAAGCCCGCGTCCTTGAGCTTCTTCAGGTGGTGGGAAACGGTCGGCTGGGAGACGCCGACGTCGGAGATGTCGCACACGCACGCCTCGCCGCCCGCGTGCGAGGCGACCTTGGAGAACAGGCGCAGCCGCACCGGGTCGGACAGCGCCTTGAACATCACGGCCATCTTCTCCGCGTCCGCCTGGGACAACTCCCCGGCGGTGATCGGTGGGCAGCACGGCACCACGGCCTCGGCGTCCAGCACCGGCAGTTCGACAACCTTCAACTTCGACATATGTCTATGTTGACACTCATCGATGCCAGTGGCAAGCTCCAGACATCGATAGGCATCGAAACAAGGAGTCGTCGTGACTGCCACCCTCCGCACCGCGCTCACCGCCATCCGGGCCCGCCGCACCGTCCGCCACCTGGCCGGAGTCAGCTTCTGTGACAGCTGCGCCCAGGTCAGCGACCGCGCCGCCAGAGCGGCCCAGATGCGCCAGCACACCCAGCTCGCAGCCCTCACCCACGCACGCTGATCCCCTTCACCCCGCCTTATCGCCCCCCCTTTGAGGAGACCGAGCATCATGAGCACCCAGCAGCTCCCCGTCATCGTCATCGGAGCCGGCCCCATCGGCCTGGCCGCGGCCGCACACCTGGTCGAGCGCGGCATCGAGCCCCTCGTTCTGGAAGCGGACGACAGCGCAGGTGCGGCCGTACGCGAGTGGAGCCACGTGCGCCTGTTCTCCACCTGGGGTGAAGTCGTCGACCCGGCAGCCGAGAAGCTCCTGGCCCCCACCGGCTGGGTGAAGCCGGACGGCGCGACCTACCCCACCGGCGGTGACTGGGCCAAGAAGTACCTGCAACCGCTGGCCGACGCCCTGGGCGACAAGGTCCGCCTCGGCGCCACGGTCACCGGCGTCTCCCGCCAAGGCCGCGACCGCGTCGTCGACGCCGACCGCGACCAGCAGCCCTTCACCGTGCACATCCAGAGCGCCGACGGCAGCGAGCAGCGGCTCGTCGCCCGCGCCGTCATCGATGCCTCCGGCACCTGGTCGACCCCCAGCCCCATCGGCGGCGACGGCCTGCCCGCCCTCGGCGAGCGGGCAGCGGGCGAGCGCATTTCCTACCGCGTGCCCGACCTCAAGGACCCTTCCGTACGGGAGCGTTACGCGGGCAAGCGCACCGCAGTGATCGGCTCCGGCGCCTCCGCGTTCACCGCGCTCGCCTACCTGGCCGACCTCGCCAAGAACGCCCCGGGCACCCATGCGGTCTGGGTGCTGCGGCGCGGCATCGGCGGCTCGACCTTCGGCGGCGGCGAGGCCGACCAGCTGCCCGCTCGCGGCGCCCTGGGCCTGGCGGCCAAAGCCGCGGTGGACGACGGTCACGCCGACGCCGTCACCGGCTTCCGGACCGACGCCGTCGAGAAGAGCGGCGAGCAGCTGGTGCTCGTGGCCGAGGACGGCCGTCGACTTGCCCCGGTAGACGAGGTCATCGTCCTCACGGGCTTCCGCCCGGATCTGTCCTTCCTGAACGAGCTGCGCCTGGGCCTCGACGAGCGTCTCCAGGCCCCGGTCGAGCTGGCCCCGCTGATCGACCCCAACCAGCACTCCTGCGGCACCGTCTACCCGCACGGCGTGGGCGAGCTCTCCCACCCGGAGAAGGGCGTCTACCTGGTCGGCATGAAGAGCTACGGCCGCGCCCCGACCTTCCTCGCCATGACCGGCTACGAGCAGGTCCGCTCCATCGCCGCAGCCATCGCCGGAGACCAAGAAGCCGCCGAGCGCGTGGAGTTGACCCTGCCGGAGACCGGCGTCTGCGGTGGCGCGGGACTGTTCGACGAACCGGCCGTCGCCGAGGAGTCCGGCGGCTGCTGCGCGACCCCGTCCACCGTCCAGATCGGCGTCGGAGCCCCGGCAGCCACATCGGGCGGCTGCTGACCGACGTGCCCGACGCCGACACGAACGCGACCGCGGCCGACACCGGAGCAGTGGTTCCGGAAGGGTCGCGGCCGCGCGCCGTCCTGCCCGCGCTGTGCGCCACCCAGATCACCAGCTGGGGGATCGTCTACTACGCCTTCCCGGTGCTCAACTCCCGCATCACGGCAGACACCGGCTGGTCCACGACGTCCACAACCGCCGCATTTTCCGGAGCCCTGCTGGTCTCCGCGCTGGTCGGAATACCCGTGGGCCGCGTCCTCGACCAGTGGGGCCCGCGCGCCGTGATGACCGGCGGATCGGTCCTGGCCGTCGCCGCGATCCTCGCGATCGCCTACGCACCCAACCTCGCCACATTCACCGCCGCCTGGCTGCTCGCCGGCATCGCGATGGCCGCCACCTTCTACCAGCCGGCATTCGCCGCCCTCACCCGCTGGTGGGGCGAGCAGAGAATCCGCGCCCTGACCGTTGTCACCCTCGCCGGGGGCCTGGCCTCCACCGTCTTCGCCCCACTCACGGCCACACTCGCCGCCAACTTCGACTGGCGCACGACGTACGCCCTCCTGGCACTGATCCTCGCGGCAGTCACCATCCCGGCTCACGCCCTCGCCCTGCGGGCCCCCTGGCCGCCACTACCAGCACCACACGTCGACCGGGAGACCGCGACCAGCAAATCGATCACCCGCAGCCGCCCCTTCCTGCTCCTGACCGCAGCCCTCACCCTCAACGGCTTCGCGATCTACGCAGTCGTCATCGCGCTCGTACCTCTCCTGACGGAACGCGGCGCCAGCCCCACCACCGCGGCATGGGCACTCGGCCTGGGCGGCGCGGGCCAGACCCTCGGACGCACGCTGTACGCAACTCTCGCCCGCCGCACGGCAGTCACCACCCGCACGGTCGCTCTCATCGCACTGGGCGGCGCCACAACGGCAGCTCTCGGCTTCGTTCCAGGACCGATCCCGCTCCTCGTGGTTCTGGCAGTGCTCGCCGGTATGGTGCGCGGCAATCTCACCCTCCTGCAGGCCACCGCGGTCACCGACCGCTGGGGCGCCAACGACTACGGCCGCCTCTCCGGCCTCCTGGCAGCACCCGTCACGGTGGCCGGTGCAATGGCTCCCTTCGCCGGAGCGGCACTGGCAGCAGAACTCGGGGGATACCCGGCGCTCTTCGCCGTCCTGGCCGGAGCATCGCTTCTCGCCTGCGCCCTGGCCGCCGGATCCCGCACCCTTTGACTTGACGCCGCCGGTGCATCTGGCGTCGGCCTGCGCTCCGTACCTGTGTCTGATCTCCGGTTCTATAGAGTCGCTTGCGACTGCTGGAGTCGGGAGCCGGCCTGGGGGTTTGATGGACTGGTCAACGGGTGCTTTCGGCTTCGCTGCGGGCGCGCTGATCGCGGTCATCACCGCACCCGTGGGGGTCTCCGGCGCAGTGTTCCTGCTCCCCGTCCAACTGAGTGTCCTGAGCGTCCCCAGCCCTGCCGTCACGCCGACGAATCTACTGTTCAACGTCGTGGCCGGTCCGGGCGCTCTGCTGCGATACCGACATACCGGCACGCTCTACGGCCCGCTCACCCGCCTTTTGGTCGCAGGCACCCTGCCCGGGGTCGTAGCGGGCGCGATCATCCGCGTCTTCGTCGTTCCCGGCCCCGCCACCTTCCGGCTGCTGGTGGCCGTTCTGCTACTGCCACTTGGCATCTGGCTCTGTGCCCGTACGCTGCGCCCTGCGCACGTGAACACCCCCGAACCGCCTTCGCTACGCACGATCACTGCTCTGGCCCTGGCGGTAGGGACAGTCGGCGGCATCTACGGCGTCGGCGGCGGATCTATCCTTGGGCCCGTGCTGGTCGGCCGCGGTACGCCTGTTGCCCAGGTCGCCCCGGCTGCCCTCGCCTCCACCTTCCTGACCTCCGTGGTTGGCGCCGGAACATACGGACTGCTGGCTCTCACCGGGGGCAACGACATCGCACCCCAGTGGCTGCTCGGAGTGGCCTGCGGCCTGGGCGGCCTGGTCGGAGGCAACATCGGCGCCCGCCTGCAGTCCAGACTTCCTGAGCAGTTCCTGCGACTCCTGCTCGGTGCCCTTGCTACGGGAGTCGGAGCCCTCTATGGCGTTCAGACGCTCGCCTGAACGTGCGTGCGCCGCGGGATGAGGGTCGGCGCAGGGGGAGTCTGACGGCGTTCTACTGGGAGAACAGGTCCTCCTGCACGAAGTCGACGATGCTGCGCTGGGGATAGAAGAGCCCGAGCAGCATGAAGGTCTTGGGGTGCGCCGCGATGTTGCCGACGAAGCAGTGAACGGCGCGGTGCGGAGTGAACATCCGCTCGAACCAGCGCTCGCGCAACTTGTCCTCGACGCCCCGCTGACCGTACTGACGCAAGAACTTTCGGTAGGACTCCCCGGCTTCCCAGTCCTTGAGCCCCATGTCGTGTCCGGAACACTCTTTGCCCGCGCACCGGAAGCTGTAACGGAACTCAAGGGGCACCCACTCCAGCCGCTGGAGATCTTGTTCGAAGAGGTCCAGTTGGTCTGCCAGGGCCGCCTTCGACGCGGGCCACGGTTCTGCGGGAGCCAGACGGAAGCCGGTGACCTCAGCCGGGCGGAAGACGCCGAGGGACGTTCCGCGTTCCTCCTGGTCTCGCCGGATGGAGCACAGTGAGGAAGCCATGAGCGGGCGCACGTGCTCGTATCGCTTCTTCCAGCCGTCGGATGTCCCTAACCGGTCAACGATCTTCAGCGTCTCCAGGTTGGGGCGCAAGCTCTCGGGGCGACGGTCGTGAGGGTGGGTTCGGACGTCCACCTCGATGATCGAGTACTTCTCGAATTGGCTGCCCTCGCCGAGGAGTCGGAAGGGAACGGGGGAAGAGCCGAACATGCTGTGGGGCGCCCTGGTCCAGCCGTATGCCTGCCACACAGCTGGTCTCGCGGTACTTCGCGGATAACTCCGGATACGTCTTGACCGTGATCATTATCCGCGCTCGCTGCCACGCTCCAGCCACGGTGCCCCCTCGTCCGCTGACCGTCCTGGTCAGATTGGACGGGAGGCATGTGCCGGATGCAAGAGTGCCTGTTGGTCCCGGCGACCAAGTCAGGCCAACGGAGTTACGGGCACCGAGGTGCGCTTGCGAAGAGTCTCCAGGACCACCTGACGGTGGCAGCGTTCCTCGTCCTTCTCGAAACACAGCACCGCGACGCGGGAGCGCGCGGCGTGCCCGGCCAGCTCCGCGAGGTCGGACTGCGCCGCCTCGCTGCGTAAGAGGATGCGGAACTTCGCCCTGCCTTCGACGATCCGTCCTTCCCAGAACGGAGCCCGGTTGTCCTTGGGATTTCCCAGCCCACGCAGATGGGTGTACTCGATACCGGCGTCATCAAGGGCCTGGCCGAGGCGGGTCTTGCTGAAGCCCGGCTTACGGCTGATGGGTGTCAGCCGCACATCGGCAACGACGCTGATCTGGGAGTCGAGGAGGGAGGCCACGAACGAGTCGATGTCCCGTCCCTCGTATCCGGCAGACCAGAGTCCTGGGCTCACCTTGGATTGCTGGAACAGCTCGTCGAGGGAGAGCCCCAGGGCCTTTGCGAGCGCGCCGACCGTGAAAAAACCTGGCTGGATTGCCCCCGCGCTCTCCAGACGGGCCAGGGCGCTGGCAGAGATCCCGGCCTCCTTGGCCAGCCGCTCACGCGACCAGCCGCGGTCCTCTCGCAGGCTGCGTACACGCTGGGCGAGCACTTGCGCGTGAGCGTGTTCGGAGGGGTTCGCAGCGTGACGAGGAGCCATGAGGCCGGATCCTAACGGAATGCAGCACCACTGCTTGGCACGCGGTGCCCCCAATCGGCCTCGCACTGGCGGCCGTTGATACCCAGGCTGGCAACCGGTCGGACCTCACCCGAGCTTTCACCGGCGCGGAAAGGACACCGATGTTCCTGTCCGGCAACGGAGTGCTGGTACAGAGCACCGCGGGTGCTTGGAGCCCGGACGTCTTCGCCGATGAAGACCCGTTTACGCCCGACCCCCCTGGCCGCCTACCGCAAGGCCGCCGAGGACACCGTCCTGGCCGCCGCCCAGGACGGACTGCGCGCGATCCCTCGCCCTGGTGGAGGGCCGACCCGGCGGGCTGTATCACGCGGTGGCCGGAGGGGTCCCCGACCGCTGGATCGCCGAACGCGTCGCCGCCGACCTCGACGTCACGGCGCGCAGCCTCACCCCCGAGGAGGCCACCGGCGTGCGGGGCGAATTCGGCGCCCTCATCATGTCCGTCTCCGGCCGCATCCGCGCCGTCCGCGCACAACAGGACCTGGGCTGGCAGGCCAGCCACGCCGACATGCTGACCATGATCGGCGAGGAGCGCCTGCGCCGGCTGGCCACCCCCACCCGGTGATGACGGCTTCGCCACCGCCCCACGCATCACCTGCGTTGGCGCAGCCCTCCACCCCGAAGCGCCTCGCTACGGCCGTGCCCCCAATCACCTGCTGGCCCTTTGGCCTCGATTGAAAGGAGCATTGTCATGAGCATTATTGACTGGCTTCCTGACGGCTTCCCTGCGCAGCAGATCGACACCGATAACACACGGTTGTCGGTCGCGGTCGGCTGCAGTGGCCCGGTCCTCGCCGCGGGCGGCATGTGGCACTTCTTCATGAACCCGCACCTTCCCGAAATGCTCTTCGACGGCCACGAGCTGGAGTTCTTCACCGCCACGTTCACCGCCATGTCCAACCCCGGCACCTTCAGCGACCACGACCTCGCCGCCTACGCCCGGGCGTACACCGGGCGCGAGCGGCTGCGCGGCGGCTTCGAGCGCTACCGCACCCTCCTGGATGACGGCCGCGAAACCCGTGCTCTGCTCGCCAGGCGGAAGCTGCCCATGCCCGTCCTTGCCGTCGGCTCCGCCCAGGCCCTGGCATCCCCACGCGACCAACATCCAGGGGGCGATCGCACCGACCGGGCACTTCGTCGCCGAGGAAGACCCCGACTGGTGCACAAAGACGGTGACCATATTCCTCGCCTGACCTCCGCCCGCCCGGGTGGCTCCCGTGCACAACACCTCTTGCTGGTTGGGAAATCATGAATATTGCCCTGTGGATCACGCCGCACTGCTCGCCGCGGCCTTCCTCTTCTCCGGCCTGTTCAAGCTGGCGCTGTCCCACGAGAAGTACACCGCCGCCCAGGACTGGGCCGCGGGCGCACCGCGCTGGGCTCCCCATGCCGTTGGCACGCTGGAGGTGCTCGGCGCGATCGGCCTGGTCCTGCCCGCCATGGTCAACATCGCGCCGGTCCTGGTTCCGATCGCCGCAACCGGCCTGGCCCTGGTGATGGCTGGAGCTGTGAGGATGCACCTGCGGCGCGGAGAGCTCCCGGCCCTGGCGCCCAGCGCGGTGCTGCTGATCCTCGCCGCGATCGTGGCGTACGGGCGGTTCGGGCCATACGCCTTCCTACCCGCCGCCACTGACAGCCGCAGACACGCCTACGGCAAACGTCTTTGCCGCCCGCGCCCGCGCCACCGGGGCCATCCGCCCCACCGCCCGGAGGAGGCTGACAGCAGACCCTCCGCCAGCCCAACGGCCCACCCAGCGGACTGGAACTCTGGCGTCGTCGAAGGACACGCCAATCACAGCAAGATGCTCAAGCGGCAGATGTTCGGACGAGTCGGCTTCGCTCTGCTTCGCCGACGCGTCCTCCTTGCGGGAGAGGCAGCGGTCAGCCGAAGTTCACCACGGCAGTCAACTGCCGGGCCGTAGGCTGCTTCAGCTCAATTCTGGTTCTATCCAGCGACAGATACCCCCTCGGTCTTAAGGCGGGAGCCTCCCCATGTCCGAGCAGCAGACCCCGCGCATCTCCATGTCCGCCGAGGAGATCGATGCAGCCCACCTCGTCGCCCCGCCCAAGCTCAACGGCCAGGTCACCGTGCGCGACTACGATCCCCAGTGGCCTTTGGTCTTCGAGCGGGAAGCCGCCCAGATACGTGTGCGCCTCGGACACATCGAGCACCGGATCGAGCACGCCGGCTCCACATCTGTGCCAGACCTGCCCGCCAAGCCGGTCATCGACATGCTCCTGACCGTCCCCGACTCCGCCAACGAGGCCCTCTACGTGCCCGCCCTGGAGGAACTCGGCTTCGAGCTCGTCATCCGTGAGCCCGATTGGTACGAGCACCGCGTCCTGCGCAAGTACGACCTTGACGCGAGTGCAGACACGGCCAACCTGCACGTCCTGTCAGCGGGCAGCCACGAGGCCGACCGCATGCTGCTCTTCCGCGACCGGCTGAGCAAGCACAGCGGCGATCGCAAACTCTACGGCGACACCAAGCGCTTCCTGGCCCAGCAAACCTGGGAGTACGTGCAGAACTACGCCGACGCCAAGTCCGAGGTGGTCGCCGGCATCCTGGAACGGGCGACGGCCGAGAAATCCACAGATGCTGGTAGATGACCACACCACGCAGCGTCACGCTCCAGCGAACGAGAGCTAGAGCCAGAGCGTGGGAGTCGCGTTCTGCTCGAGCTTGCGCCGGGGCGATCCGCAAGGGTCACATGCTTAGGCTGTTGCGGGTTGCTGCAGCGGGTGCACAACGCGACGTGGCGGACGGTGCGGCGCAGTAGTCGTTCACCGGCTCACCTTCAACGCAGCCACCACCCAGACCGGAACCGCTCCTACTCCTCGCTCACACCAAGGCTCAGGCCGAAGCCAGCTGAGCCGACGCCCCGGCCCGCTTCCGACTACGTGGCTTTCCTTCTACTCTCGGATCAGGTGACGTTGGGCTCTGGCCCACACCGTCGGCTCCAAGCCCCCGAGCCGTGACTGACTGCAGAGGCCGGCCGGAGCCGCATCGCCGACAACGCGGCTCCAGCCTCCGCCCTCCAGGTGGGACGGCCGGTGGGATCACTCACGCGGCCTCACACCGCCAAGAGGGCACCTCGCGCGAGGTCCGATCGAGGGGGAGCCTCGGTCTCTCGCGCCCCCGGCCGCCGCCGCACCCGCGCGGCTGCGGCCGGACTCTTTCAGCGTCCCACCGGGGACACCGCATGTCCCCGGCCTGGCGTATCGTCCACACGATTTCCCTCTCGGCGCAGCCGCGAAACACCCCCTTTTTCGTGGCATGTCGGCTGTTGCAGCAGGCTCCCATTTCCACCAGATCGCCGTCATTGGGAAGTATGGGCTGACCCTGGAGGCGATGATGATGTGACGGAGGTAGTCCGAGTCCGCCCTGCCTGCTCACGCCGAGCCGCCGCGTCCCAGCGCATTCGCTGAGACCGCAACCGCATCTCCTCAGCCTCCGCCCGCAGGTTACGGGCCCGGTCGCCCGCCTGTTGGGCGAGGAGACGCAATCGCTGGTGGTCCTCGGAGGCCCCGGCCACCTGAACTCGCTCAGTGGCATCGCTCATAGTCACTCCGCAGTGGGGAGAGCAGTCGCAGCACATTTTCCCTGACGAGAGGCCCGCAGGGAAGGGCCCGTGCCTGCGAGTGTGCGACCCGGCAGGCGCAGGGCCGCTGGCAGAGCCGACTGTGCTCGGAGCAGAGGCGGTAACTCACGTTCGAGGCTTGATGAGCCCGCTGCACCAGGTCCCGGGCCCGCTCCCGCGTGGTACCCGCTTGTTTGCACAGAACGCTCGCATCTACCGCCATAGGGTCCATCTGCCCGCACTGCGCGCTTCCATGACAGGGCAGCAGCTCTCCGTGTCGCGAACTGCCCGCCGACGTTGATGTCGGGCAGGTGCCGGCCCGTGACCGGGGAGGGCCTGATGGACTGGATGCCACGGGTGCGTGGTCGTGGACGTAAGCCATGATCGGCTCATAGGAGATCGATGTGTCGTGCTCGTCTGGGCCTGTAACCGGCAGCCGGGCCTCGTGCCGACACGGCCCGCTGAACCCCGACGGCTCCACCTGCGCCTATAGGTCCACGCGCGCATTGGCTCTCAGGGGTGCGGGCGCCCCCTCCTTCAGGGGTGGGGGTGGCCCTGGTCCGGGTCGTCATCGGGGGTCTGCCAGGTGGTGCCGCGCTGTCCTTCGCCACTGACTTGGTCGGTGCGACGGGCGGGTGTGGTGGGTCCGGTGCGGCGGGCCGCGCGGCGTCGTCCGCTGACGAACATGGCGAGCAGGCCAAGGACCACGACGATGCCGACAACCATGAAGATCAGCGAGCCGCCGCCCTCCACGGCCAGAACCGTATAGCTGTGAGTGTGCATACAACTCATATACCCGGTACGCGGCGAAAACGCCCTATCGGCGATGACTACCTCGCCTGACCAGCAGGCCAACCCCACCGCGTTCAACGCTGCCCGGCTGCTGGCCGGAGGCGCGATGACGCCACCTTCTGCTGGCGTTCGCCGCCCTCCCACTGATGGCGCGAGCAGCGGAGCCGCGCTCTCGCCGTCGTCATCCCCGCGGGGGCTTTGCCTCCACCGCTCTGCTTGGAGAGCACTCTTCTCCCCTGGCGGCACCTTCTACGCACGGTCGGCGCAGTGGAATACCTCGTCCCGCGTGTGTGGGGCCGCTGAGCACGGGACACCCGATGCTGCGAAGACACGCGTCCACGCAGTTCGATCACCGTGGTGGTGGGCGCTCGCGCCACCGTCAGGCGCAACGCAAGCTGGAAACACTGGAAACAGAGGACCCGAGGAAGGAACAGCACTGATGGGCGCGATACCGCAGGACCCGACGACCAAGCACCCGCAGCCGGAGTTCGCTCAGCAGGACCAGCAGCCGCCGGGCTGGACCGGTCCGATGGACCCGCCCCCTGACCACGGCGAGGGCTCCTACCGGGGGAGCGGATTGCTGGAGAACCGGGCGGCGCTCGTGACCGGCGGTGACTCCGGGATCGGGCGGGCCGTCGCCCTGGCCTATGCACGCGAGGGCGCGGACGTCTTGTTCACCTACCTGCCCGAGGAGGCGGAGGATGCCAGGGAGACGGCGCGCCTCGTCGAGGAGGCGGGGCGCCGCGGTCTGGCCGTGCCGTGCGACATCCGGGAAGAGGAGCAGTGCCGTCGCCTCGTGGAGCGGGCGGTGGCGGAGTTCGGGCGCATCGATGTGCTGGTGAACAACGCGGCATATCAGATGTCCCAGCCTGAGGGCATCGGGGACATCACCACGGAGCAGTTCGACCGGGTGGTGCGCACGAACCTGTACGGCATGTTCTGGCTGTGCAAGATGGCCGTGCCGCACATACCCTCGGGCGGCTCCATCATCAACACCACCTCGGTGCAGGCGTACAAGCCAAGCCCGCACCTGCTCGACTACGCCATGACCAAGGGCGCCATCGTGACGTTCACCCAGGGCCTGGCGCAAATGCTGGTCGAGGACGGTATCCGGGTCAACGCCGTGGCTCCGGGGCCGGTGTGGACGCCTCTGATCCCAGCCACGCTGCCGGACACCAAGGAGTTCGGCAAGCAGGCGCCGATGGGCAGGCCGGCCCAGCCCGCCGAGATGGCACCCGCTTATGTGTTCCTGGCATCGGAGCACGCAAGCTTCATCACCGCGGAGATCATGAACGCCACTGGAGGCACTCCGCTCCCTTGATCCGGCCTAAGGGCGGGGAGCAACAAGGGCTCCGGTGAAGGAGGCGATCATGGCGCCGCGGCGCCCAAGGAGGGCGCGGGTTGACGCCTGCTGGAGGAGCTGGGCCTTCCGTCGGGCCTGATGGCCACGGGCTCACGGGCTCACGGGCTCACGGGCTCACGGGCTCACGGGGTCTGTCATCGTGCCGCCGAGCGTGCGCGATGACGATGTGCTGGCGTTCGCCCGCGCCGCTGGACTGAGATGAACTGGACGCCCCCGAACGGACCGCACGCCGCTGGACGGTGTTCGACCTCGGCGACCGCCTGGAGAAGGACCCGTCGACGCGACTCGCGCGCCACGGCTGCGGGGTGACCGCGGCGAACCGGCGCCTGCGAGGATTGGCACGGAGCGCGGGTGAGGCGAAAGGACGGGCAGCGGACGAATCTGGGGACGTACCTTCGTGGCCGTTCCACGCACCCGGGGTGACGATAGGTCCATGGGCAAGAGCGCGGTCATCGTCATCGACATGATCAATACGTACGAGCACCTCGACGCTGACCTGCTCCTTCCGGGGGTTCGGAAGGCCGTGCCCGCCATCGTCCGGCTGTTGGAGCGGGCCAGGGCCGCGGACGTACCGGTGATCTACGCCAACGACAACTTCGGTGAATGGCGATCCCACCACGGGGAAATCGTCGAAACCGCACTCGCCGGGCAGCATGGTGAGCTGGTCGAGCCGCTTCGACCCGACGAGGAATCACTCTTTGTGGTCAAGGCCCGACACTCGATCTTCTACGAGACCCCCCTGTCGTATCTCCTGTCCCAACTGGGAGTGCAACAGGTGATCCTCTCCGGTCAGGTCACCGAGCAGTGCGTGCTCTACTCCGCGCTGGATGCCCACATCAGACATCTGGACGTGATCGTCGTCCAGGATGCTGTCGCGGCGATCCACGACGACCTGGCGGACGCGGCGCTCCAGATGATGCAACGCAACATGGGTGCGGATCTCATGGACGTGGATCAGATCGAGCTGTGAACGGCGGTGAGCCGGAACGCCTCCCTGTACGGAGCGCGGGCAGCTTGCGGTCGCGCGGGTGCGGTTCCGCCACGCTCTGCCTAGGGTTAGAGGTGCGGCCGGGCACATGGCTTGAGGCGTGGCCCGCCCGCTGCCTGTGGATCGGTCGCTGTCACAGGCCGTGCGTACGCATAGCGCCGCCCTCACGGGAGACCCGCAGGTGGCCAAGCGTCACTGCTACCGGAGGAGAACCTGATGCGTGCACTCACCTGGCACGGCAAGCGTGATGTGCGCGTGGAGACAGTCCCCGATCCTGTGCTGCGGGACCCGACTGACGTCATCGTGCGGGTGACGTCCACCGGTGTCTGCGGATCCGACCTGCATCTGTACGAGGTGCTTGGGCCCTACCTCGATCCCGGCGACATCCTGGGCCACGAGCCGATGGGAATCATCGAGGAGGTCGGCAGGGAGGTCACCGAACTGTCGGCGGGTGACCGTGTGGTGGTGCCGTTCAACGTCTCCTGCGGGCGTTGTTTCATGTGCGATCGTGGACTGCATTCGCAGTGCGAGACCACCCAGGTCAAGGAACGCGGCACGGGTGCGGCGCTCTTCGGGTTCAGCAAGCTCTACGGCCAAGTGCCCGGGGGACAAGCCGAATTCCTGCGGGTGCCGTTCGGCAACACCTTGCCCATCAAGGTGCCGGAAGGCCCTGCGGACGACCGATTCGTTTTCCTCTCCGACGTCCTGCCCACCGCCTGGCAGGCAGTGGAGTATGCCGACATCCCAGCCAAGGGGACGGTGACCGTTCTGGGACTCGGCCCCATCGGCTCCATGGCCGCCCGGATGGCGCTCCACCGGGGCGCGAGCCTCGTCGTAGGGGTGGACCTGGTGCCCGAGCGGCTCAGCCGCGCACACGCGGACGGCGTCAAGGCCCTGGACCTGCGCCGCTACGGCAAGGATCTGGGCGACAAGATCCGCGACCTGACCGAAGGGCGCGGCACGGACGCCGTCATCGACGCCGTGGGTATGGAGGCACACGGGGCGCCTCTGGCCAAGGCGGCTCAGTGGGGTGTGGGCCTGCTGCCCGGCGCCGTGGCCGAGAAGCTTATGGACCGCGCCGGCATCGATCGGCTCAGCGCGCTCTACGCGGCGATCGACATCGTCCGGCGCGGGGGCACGGTCTCGGTGGTCGGCGTCTACGGCGGTTCGCTCGACCCGATGCCGCTGCTGACCATGTTTGACAAACAGATCCAGCTGCGCATGGGTCAGGCCAATGTGAAGCACTGGGTGGACGACCTCCTGCCGCTGCTCACCGACCAGGATCCGCTTGGAGTCGACGACTTCGCCACCCACCACATGACGTTGGAGGAGGGCCCCAAGGCGTATCAGATGTTCCAGGACAAGGAAGACGGGATGATCAAAACGTTGCTCAAGCCCTGAGCCTGCTGCGTCATGGTCGTGAAGACCTCGTCGACGCCGTCGTCCGCGCCGATCGTCAAGGCCCCCTGCGCCAGGGGGACCCGTCCAGACCTCCGCCGGAGCGATCCTCGGTTTCCTCGCGTCGAGGGCGCTCTCGTACGCCTGCACGCACTGCGCGCCACGGCCGTGATGCCCTGTGCCGTCGTGGCATATCGAATCGCCGCCCCATCCCTGCTTCCGGATGCTCCCGCGCGCCTTCCATGACGGAGCTCCCCACTTCGAGTGATCGGGGCCGACGCCGGTGAAGGTTGGTCGGGGGTTCCTCACGATCGGATGATTTCCGTCCTTGAAGCGTGAAGGAGTGCGAGTGAGCCTGTGCAGTTTGCGAGTGAGCCCGTGGAGTTGGGGCACTGGGCGAGGTGGCGCGACGCGTGGGAGCACAAAGCATGATCCGCTGAGTGCGCGCCTCTGAGTACCCGGCGGGCTCCGGACTGCGCATCGGAGAAGAGCGGAAGAAAGTGAGTTCAACGTGGCGGCTGGACGGGCGGACGCTCAAGAGTCGTCGGGGTGGTTGGTACGGGTGCGGCAGTGGTGGGGGCGGGCTTTCCACTACGCGGGTTCCGAGCGCCAGAGCGTGATGCTGGTCGCGAAAAGCACCCTGGCGGCCACGCTCGCCTGGATCGTCTCCTACTACGGTCTTGACGCCCAGTCTCCGGCGTTCGCCCCGTTCTCCGCGGTGATGATCATGTATGTCACGGTCTACCAGTCCGTGACACAGTCCCTGCGCTACGTCGGTGCGGTCGCGGCAGGGGTCGCCGTGCAGGCCGTGTTCGGCTTCCTCGCGGGCCCGGATCTACTGACCTTCGTGCTGGTGGCGGTGATCGCTCTGTCGATCGGGCGCTCAAGGGTGCTGGGGGTGCAGGGGCCGCAGGTGGCTACCGCCGCGTTCTTCGCGTTCTCCACGTACAGCAGCGCCACCGACAACATGACCCGGATCTCGCAGCTGGGGCAGATCGTGCTGCTGGTCCTCATCGGCTGCGCCATCGGCACCGCGGTCAACGTCACCATCGCCCCGCCGCTGCGCTACCGAAGCGCCGAGTACAGCGTCCGCATCCTCGCCCGAGCGCTCTACGACCTCACAGCCGACATGCACCCCACCCTGCGTGAAGGCGCACCGGCGGCGGACACCATCACGCGGTGGCGCGAGCGCGCCAACCAGACGGACGGCCTGATCGCGCAGGCCAGGGCCGGCTTGCACACAGCCAAGGAAAGCCTCCACTACAACCCTCGACAGCTGCTGAGGCGCCATCGTGGGCATCTGACCTTCCAGGGGTACGAGACGGTGCTGAACGCCCTGGAGCGGACCCTGAGCCAACTGGCCTCCCTGACGCGGAGTCTCGACCAGTGGAAGCAAGAGGAGAACGACTACAGGTACCGACACTTCCTGGATCGCTACGCGGCCTTCCTCGAAGCCATCTCAGAGATCGCGTACGCGCTGAGCGCCTTGGACGAGAAGGATCTGGGTCGGCAGACGGAGGATCTGTCCGGGCTGGTCGATGATGCGCAGACGCGGCGCCGAGAGGTCGCCGAAGAGGCCGAGGCCCAATCCCTGCCGCTGGCTGACCCCACCCGGCCCTACGGGGCTCTGGTCATCGAGGCCACCCGCCTCATGGAGGAGGTCCAGTACACGAGCGACACTCTCCACACTTGGGTAGAGGCGTAACCCGCCCCCGGAGGGGCGTCATGACCCGCTTTGGGGTGCCGTGGGCATGCGTCGCAGCGTGACGGGGTTGCCTCCGCCCTGGGGCACCAGTTCGTCGCGGTCGGGCTTGCGGCCCACGAAACCGGCCGGGGTCGAAGGTGTAGGGCTTCGGTCAGAGTTCGGGGTCGTGGTTCTGCCCGTACAGGTCGAGCAGGACCAGGCTGCCGACGGGAATGTCCTGCCCGCCCCAGAGCAGGTCGGCCACGGCGAGCCCGCCGACGAAGGGCGCCAGGGGTTAGCACCGACAGACCTCGTGGGCGAAGGCGCGTGCGTAGGCCGCGTCACCGTCGGCGAGGAGCTTGCGGTGTATGGGCCAGCGGTGCAGGGCATGCCCGGCAAGGGGCAGGAACCAGACGGCGACCGTCGGGCGGATCACGTCCAGGACCTCGACCGCCGCGGTATGCGCGTCCAAGGGGTGGCCCTCGGCGTCACGGTGGGGCAGGTGCCGCATGGACCGGATCAGCGGGAGCCGCTTCCGTCCCGTTGCGGACCGCCTCGACAAGCCGGGCGAGACGTTCCTCCTGGCGGCTGCGGGCGCGGCGGGCCGCCAGGTGACGGGGCCCCGGCGAGGCCAAGCCGTCGACAATGTCGAGGGGCATGCCGGACCAGGCGCGGACTGCGCGCGTGAGCAGCAGGCTCGACTCGTCGAAGAGCACGACGCGTTCGCGGCTCGCCCACCGCTGCCGGGCTAGGCCCCCACTCGTTCTTGAGGCGCTCCGCAAGGGAGTTGAGGCTGCCGCGGTCCTTGAGCAGCGACATGAACAGGGCCTTGCGGACCTGGTGTTCCTCGCCGTCGCGGGTGTGCACAGCCGCGCGTCCGAAGAGAGTGTCGAGAACGGGGCCCGGCAGTGTGCCGTGGCGCTCGATGTGGCTCTCGTCGTAGAAGAAGCGCACCGCTTCAGTGGCCGTGGAGGGCCACAGTGTTCTTGCCCATGAGACGACAGTGCACCGGTTGCCACGGTTGCGTCGACGACGGTCGGGCAACCACCCGTATCCCTGGGCCATCAATGCCAAGGTGCTGTCGAACGCATGTGCACGGTGTACGGGTACGGGCATGGGCTGCGGATGGAGCGTGGGAGGGCAGCGGTCAGGCGCCGCGACGGTGGACGTCCTCCTGGGCGTCCTCGTTCGGGGACAGCGCGTCGGCCGCCTCGCCGTCCTTGCCGCGCCGTTCGCCGTCGTCCACTACGCCCGTCTCGGCATCTTCCGCCTCGTGCAGAACCTCGTCGGCGGCCGTGGCGGGGTGCTCCTCGGCCTGCGCGGGCTGGTGCTTGGGATGGTGGGTGCTCATGGGTCTCCTTGATCACGTGGCGCCCGCCGACCGGGATGGCGGGCCCGCCTGGGTTCCTGCGGGCGCTGACAGTTGCCGGTCAGCGGTCGAGGGCCTTGGCCAGTTGCTGTTTGTTCATCGACGATCGGCCGTCGACGTTGCGTTTCTTGGCCTCCGCGTACAGCTGGTCCCTCGTCGGCCCCTGGGAGCCGCTGTGGGAGCGCTCGCCGCCGCGCTGCGAGGCGGATTTCTTGTCCTGTGTGGATGTCTTGTTCGCCGTCTTCGACTCGCCGGATCGGGCGCGTTCCTTGTTCACGGTGCGCGCCGCGATCTCCTTCGCACGGCCCTCGGAGGTGCCGCGCTTCTCCGCACCCTCCTTGATGTGCTCGTACTGGCGCTCACGCTTCTTGCTGGACCCCTGCGGCATGACGCACTCCTCACAGACTTGATGCGGTCCATCGGGCGGGTTGCCCGATGGACGTCCGCGTACCCTCCGGCCGGTCTCTCATCCAGGACCCGGACTCATCCCATCTGATGTGGGGCCCGGGAGGTGTGCGAGCAGACCGCGACCGAACGGATGAGCGCACACTGCAGGCCGGGGCCATGTGGCTCTGGCGTTCAGCGCTTGCGCTGGGTCAGCGCGCGCTGCGCCGCCACGGCGGCGGTGTGGAGGGGGCCGCGGGCGCGCAGGGCGGCGCGGGCGGCGTTGGCCCCCGGTGCGCCGTGCACTCCGCCGCCGGGGTGGGCGGATGCCGAGGCGAGGTAGAGACCGGTCACCGGGGTTTCGGGGCGGCCGGTGCCCGGCAGCGGGCGGAAGAGGAGCTGCTGGTGCAGGGCGGCGGTGCCGCCGTTGATCGCCCCGTCGTGCAGGTTGGCGTCGGCGGCCTGGAGGGTGGGCGGTGCGAGGATGCGCCGGCCGCGGATCCGGTCCCGGAAGCCGGGCGCGTACCGCTCGGCCTGCTTCTCCATCCGGTCGGCCATGGCCTCTGTCTCGCGTTCGTTCCAGCGGCCGGTGAGGCCCTCATCGCCGGCGTCGCCCCGTACCTCGTGAGGTACGTGGGTGTAGGCCCAGGCGGACTCCGTGCCGGCGGGGGAGCGTGTCGGGTCTGCGGTGGTCATCTGGCCGAAGAGCAGGAAGGGTTGGTCGGGTACATGGCCGGTGGCCAGCTGGGCGGCGAACCGGGTGAGTGCGTCGACGCCGTCGGCGAGATGGACGGTTCCGGCGCCTGCTGCCTCGGGCGCGGTCCAGGGCATGGGCCGGTCCAGTGCCCAGTCCACCTTGAACGTCGCGAAGTCCCAGGCGAAACGCCGCAGGTCCTCGTGCACGCGGGACGGCAGATACCGTTCGGCGACCAGGTCGCGGTAGAGGTGGGGCGCCGAGACGTCGGCCAGCACGGCGTGCCGTGCGCGCACCGCGTCACCGTCCGCCGTGCGTACGCCCAAGGCCCGGCCGCCGCGCACCACCACTTCGGTGACCGGCTGCCCGCAGCGCAGGCTGCCGCCGCGATCCCGCAGTCGTGCGACCAGGGCATCGGTCAGCGCTCCGGCACCGCCCACGGGCACCGGGAAGCCGTGGCTCTGGCCGAGCATGGACATCAGCCAGCCGAAACCACCGCTGCCGGCGGCCTCCGGGGTCAGGTCGGCGTGCAGCGCGTTGCCCGCGAGCAGCAGTCGGCCGCCCTCGCCGGCGAACTTTTCCTCGCCCAGCCGCCGTACCGGAAGCAGGAGTTCGCGTACGAACCGCAGCCCGCCCGCGGCCCGTACCCGCGCTGCGAGTGTGGCTGCGGCGCGCACGGGCGGGAACGGTGTGAAGAGCGCGTCCAGTACGGGGCCGGCCACCTTGTCCCAGCCCCGGCACAGGTCCAGCCAAGCCTCCCCGTCACCCGGTGCGAAGCCGTTCAGGTTCGCGGCCGTGGTTCCGGGGTCGCGGTCGAGCACGGCACACCGGCCGTCCGGTAGCGGGTGCGCCAGGACGTGCGGGGCGTGGCTCCAGCGCAGGCCGTAGCGGTCCAGGCCGAGGGAGGCGATGATCGGGGAGGCGGCGGCCAGTGGGTAGAACGCGCTGAACATGTCGCTCACGTAGTCCGGGTCGACCGCATGGTCGCTGCGCACCGCGCCACCCGGCTCGTCCTGCTCCTCCAGAACGGTCACGCTCCATCCGGCGTCGGCCAGCAGGTTCGCGCAGACCAGACCGTTGGGCCCGCTGCCGATCACCACCGCGTCAGACATGGACGGCCTTCCCGCCCCTGTCCGGCGTCGACTCTTCGACGACGCGGGCCAGTTGTGACAGCAGACGACGGTGCCGCAGCTGCAGCAGGGCGTCGAGTGCGCTGTTGTGCAGGGCGCCGCCCACGCCGCGCAGCGGGTGCTCGTCCAGGATGACCAGCGTGTGCTCGCCCCAGGGCCGGATGTCGAAGGCGATCCGTGCGGTGCCGAGCGGCCCGCTGTACGCCTCCAGCTCCAGGGCGTGCGGAGGCTCGGTGCGGCGCACGACGGTGTACCCCTCGAACTCCTTGGGGCCGAGGCGCACGGTGTAGTTGAGGGTGGAACCTGTCGCCGGCCAGTCGCCTTCACCCGGATACGAGGAGTGCGTGCCGATCACCCATTCGTGAAAGCGTGACTCGTCTTCGAGCACCGCCCACAGGTCTCGCGGCGGGCGGCGAATGAGCTGGTGCCGTACTGCCATGGCTCCTCCATGTGGCTGGCGATGCATCTGAGTGTTTGCACGTGGCTGATCGTCGGGCGAGGGCCGAGTGACCGCCTGTGCCCGGTTTACACCCCTTCTCCGGTTCGGACCTGATGGGCGGCCGTCGGGTGTGGCGTCGCGCCGCGGCGGGTACTCCAGCCGCACCGCCGCGCCGGAGTCGAGCGGGGCAGGAACCGAGGAATGAGGAGAGCGGTACGGGTGGCTGCTGACCTGGACATGGTTGTCGTGATTACCGGGGCATCGAGCGGGGTGGGCCGCGCCTGTGCGCAGGCGTTCGCAGCGCGCGGGTGCGCTCTCGTGCTCGGTGCCCGTCGGGCGGATGTGCTTCAGGACGTCGCCGAAGAATGCCGTACGCGTCACGGTGCCCGCACACTCGTGGTGCCCACCGACATCACGGACACAAAAGCGGCCGACCACCTCGCACGGGAGGCCGTCGCCGCGTTCGGGCGGATCGACGTGTGGCTCAACGCCGCCGCGGTGGCGGCCTTCGGAGCGCTGGAGGAGGTCCCGCACGAGGTCTTCCGGCAGGTTCTGGACGTGAACGTCCTTGGCTGCGTGAACGGGGCCCGCGCCGCACTCTCGGTGATGAGCGGGCAGCGTCACGGCACGATCGTCAACGTGTCCTCCGTGGTCGGCGCCGCCGTCGTCCCGTACAACACTCCCTATGTCCTGTCCAAAGCGGCGGTACGGGCACTGGGTGGCACCCTGCGCCAGGAACTGAGGCTGGCCGGTCAGGACGGCATCCATGTCTGCACGGTGCTCCCGGCGACCATGGACACGCCCTTCTTCCGCGACGCGGCCAACTACTCGGGCCGCGCGGTGACCCCGATGGGCCCCGTCTACACCGCACAGCGCGCCGCGAAGACCGTGGTGCGGCTGGCCGTCAAGCCACGCAGGGAGGCGTACGTGGGGCCCGCCGGCCGGGCTCTTGAGGCCCTGTCGAAACTGACACCGGCGCTGGTGGAGGGCGTCCTGGCCTACGAGATGGACCGCTCCCACCTCTCCCGCACGCACACCGCGGAACCCGCCGACGGAAACGTCCTGCAACCCTCCGCCAGGCTGGCCGCGGTAGGAGGCGGCTGGCACGGCCGCAGGCGCACCGCGATGCGCAGGTTCGCAACGGCGGCGCTGGTGGTGGGACTGGGGGCGGCTGGACGCGCTCACGTACGAAGGGCAGGCACCAAGAGCGGCATGCGCAGGTGGGGACGCGCGGACACCTAAGGGGCATGGGCGGCAGAAAGCCCCTGGCCTGGGTCCGGCGAGCAGGAGATGGACGACACCGCCAAGGTCGCGCCACCCGTAAGCCTCCCTCCCTCCCGTACCCTCCGGCTGACGCGCAGCCTGCGGATCCGCTGACGAGGATCTGGGTGGCGGACTCTTTGAGTTTCCCGTTCGCCCAATGCAGTTGCCGCTCGCTGCGTGTCAGGGCGGCAGCGCCGTACGGCGTTCAGCACTCAGGGGCGCGTAGGCCCCGGGGCGGCCTGGCCGAGGAGTTCCCAGTTGACCGAGACTCCCGATGCTTTGGTCTAGATCTCCCGGAGGTCGCGCAGCAAGAGCAGCGCGGCCTCGGGCCGCAGGCCCGTCAGTTCGGCGGCCTTGTCTCGCGCGCGGTCCGTCATCTTGAGTTCGCCCCCGGGGCCGGGGTCGAGGCGCGCTCCGAAGTGCTCACCGAGCGTGGCCTCCGCCGGGTGGTTTTGTGAATGATCTGGTCCGTGAGTCACACGTGACCGTATGCCCAGCGGGGAAACCGACAGGTTCAGGCGGCCTGACGGCAGTGCGTATTCGCTGGGCACCAGACTCACTCTGCTTCCAGCCCCCTTCGGCACGGGGCAGTGGTGCCGGGGCCTCGGTTCGCCGGCGGAGGCCGGGCGATGACGCCGGGCGCCCGGCGTCATCGCGCCCGCGCCCGGCCCTCCCGCGCACGTAAGGGTGATCAGACCTTCGTCGTGAACCGATCCCAGACTCGGTGCGCGCCCATCAGGGCGGTCAGCTCGCCCAGGACGCGGGCACCGGTGCTGCCGCTGACGACTCCCGACGCGTCCGCCGCGATGCCGGCCGCGGCCAGGGTGGTCTCCGCGCCGGCCCAGCCGCCGATCGCCTTGCCGTGGCGGAAGGCTTCCGACAGCAGCAACAGGACCCGCGGGTCGGTGGCGGCGGTCTTCTTCCGGGCGGTGGGCTTGCGTCCCTTGCCGGCCTTTGCGTCCCTGGCCGCGAACGCGTCCGCGCCCGAGCCGAGCGGCCCCGCCAGGAGCAGTGCGTCGAACTCGACCGAGCGGGCCGTGGCGTAGGTGCGCTGCACGGCGAGCGGGCCACCGGAGGCGGCCAGCTTGCCGCCGGACGGGGCGATGATAAGGGGCACCATCCCGGCATCGAGGATGTCCCGACGCACTCCCCGTACCCCCGCGAGGTCACAGTCGGCGTCGGCGGCGACGCCGATGATCCGGCCGTCCAGCGGCCATGTGTGGCCGACCTGGGAGAGCGCCGGACTCGGGGCGGGGCGCCCCAGCTTCATCGTGGGGGTCGGCGCGGGCAGGCCGAGTCCGGTCGCGACCTGCTCGCTCAGCAGGGGATCGATGTTGGCGAGCACCTGCAGCGCCCGCTCCTTGATCGCCTGCTCGTAGCACTTGCCCAGTTCGAACGTGTAGGCGGCGACGATGTGTTCGCGCTCGATGTCGCTCATGCTCAGCCAGAACAGCCGGGGCTGGCTGAAGTGGTCGTCGAAGGAGGCGGGAGCCTGGCGGACCTTTCGGCCCTCCGGGACCGTTACCGGCCGCTCGACGTAGGCTCCCGTGTCTTCCCCGGCCATGAACGGGCAGCCGCCGTCGAGGGCGTTGGGCTTGTATGGGGCCGCCCCTCGGTGCACGGCCGTCTGGTGCATGCCGTCGCGCAGCATGTCGTTGACGGGGGCGTGCGGGCGGTTGATCGGCAGCTGGCCGAAGTTGGGGCCGCCGAGCCGAGTGATCTGGGTGTCGAGGTACGAGAACAGACGACCGGCGAGCAGTGGGTCGTCGGTGACGTCGATACCGGGCACCAGGTGGCCGACGTGGAAGGCGACCTGCTCCGTCTCGGCGAAATAGTTGCTGGGGTTGGCGTTGAGCGTGAGCAGCCCCACCGGCTGCACCGGGGCCAGCTCCTCGGGCACGATCTTCGTCGGGTCGAGCAGATCGATGCCCTCAAATGTCTGGTCGGCTGTGTCGGGGGAGACCTGGACCCCCAGCTCCCACTGCGGGTAGGCGCCGGCCTCGATTGCGTCGGCCAGGTCGCGGCGGTGGAAGTCCGGGTCCACGCCGTTGGTGATCTGCGCTTCCTCCCAGACCAGGGAGTGCACACCCAGCTTCGGCTTCCAGTGGAACTTCACCAGCGAGGTCGAATCGTCGGTGTTGACCAGGCGGAAGGTGTGGACGCCGAAGCCCTCCATCATGCGGTACGAGCGCGGGATGCCCCGGTCCGACATGTTCCACAAAGTGTGGTGAGTGGCTTCGGTGTGCAGGGTGACGAAGTCCCAGAACGTGTCGTGCGCGCTCTGTGCCTGCGGGATCTCCCGGTCGGGGTGCGGCTTGCCCGCGTGGATGACGTCGGGGAACTTGATCGCGTCCTGGATGAAGAAGACCGGGATGTTGTTGCCGACCAGGTCGAAGGTGCCTTCCGCGGTGTAGAACTTCGTCGCGAAACCGCGGGTGTCCCGCACCGTGTCGGAGGATCCACGGGAGCCGAGAACGGTGGAGAAGCGGACGAACACTGGAGTCTCGACACCCTTGCCCAGGAAAGCCGCCTTGGTGACCGCGGCGGCCGTCCCATAGCCCTCGAAGACGCCGTGCGCGGCGGCCCCGCGGGCGTGGACGACACGCTCAGGGATGCGCTCGTGGTCGAAGTGTGTGATCTTCTCGCGCAGGTGGTGGTCCTGGAGCAACACCGGGCCGCGCGGGCCCGCCTTGAGGGAGTGGTCCGTCTCGTACAGCCGGGCGCCCTGCGCGGTGGTCAGGTAGGTCTCGCCCTGCGCCATGTGCTCGGGGTCCGCAGCGGTGGCCTGACCGGTCGGACTGACCGTGGCCGGGCCACTCTGGTCGGGCTTGGGCGGCAGCGAGGGGCGTGGGGCAGTGGGCTCGGCGACCGGCGGCGTCTCGGCGCCGGGTTTTCCCGGGACGCCGTCGGCGGGGCCTGCGCCCGGGGTCAGGGCATCGACGGCCTTCTTGGCGGCAGCTTTCAGGGGAGTCCTTTTGCGCCCCTGCTTCGTCTTCGCCGCCGCTGCCGACTTCTTGGCCGTCGGCTTCGTCGCCGTCTGCTTGGCGGCTGTCGGCTTCTCCGCCGCCGGCGTGGTCTTCTTGGCCGTCTTCGTTCCCGTCTTCTTTCTCGCGGGTTTGCCCGCGGCCGCTGTAGACGAGGCGGTCTTCTTCGACAGCTTCTTGGCAGGCTTCTTGTCCGGCATGCGCTCTCCAACCGTGGGGGGTGCGTGAGGTGCCGCTGAGAGGGTGGCGATGTCTATGGACCGGCCTCGCCGATCGGCTCACGCAGGGCCGTGCGCCCGTCGCGCCAGGCGGCGAGAAGATGCTCACCCAACCGCCCCTCCAGGAAGCCGGTGGACCGGATGCCGAAGGCGATATCGGGGGCGAGCGCGGGCTCGTCCTCCAGGAGACCGCCGATCACGTCCCGTCGCACGACTTGCTCATGGACGGCGTCCGCTACCACGTGCTCTTCGTAGAATCGCAGGGCAGCCGGCCCGGCGCCTGCCTTGTGCAGCGCCTGGGCGAGTCGGCGGGAGCCGGGGGGTGAGGTGATCTCGACGGTCGCGAAGTGGCCGACGAGGGCTCCGCGCAGCCGGCGGTGCAAGCCGAAGAGAGACATCTGGTTCACGGTCGCCAGGGCCTGAGCCGGCGCTGCGTCGAGGTAGCGTCCGTAGTCGGTCTCCAGGCCGATGTCGGCCATCAAGTCGGCGAAGAGCTGGGCGTGGATGTCCTCCGCGCGCCCGGCGCCGAACTCGTCGAACTCGATGGCGACCATGGCGGCCTTGGCGCGCCCGCGCAATCGCGGCACGACCCACAGATGGGGGTCGGCTTCCTTGAGGTGGTAGATCGAACGCAGGGCTGCGTACTCGCGCAGCTTCCAGAGTTCGCCGCCGGCCTTGAGGTGATGGCTGACGCTGTGACCGTTGTCGCCGACCGGTTCGACCAGCAGCTCTTCGAGTGCCTCGTCCACGCTCGCGGCGGTCGGCGTATCGGCTCGCAGCGCGGACAGGAAGCGGTCCTCGGCCGCGGCCCGGACACGCAGCAGATCGGGGTCCCACTCGCAGAGCTCGCCGACGCCCCCGAAGCCGCGGTAGTGCAGCTCGTACAGGAGGTAGAGGCAGAGCTGGAGGTCATCGCCGTAAGGCTGGGCACGTGCGACGTCCTCGGGGCCGGGCAAATCGGCGCTCTGCCCGGCAAGGGCGTGCAGCACGGCCCGGGAGAGGTCCCCACGCGGGAGGGGGAGGGCCGGAGCCGTGGAGCAGGGCTGTTCGGTGACGGACACGACCAATCTGCCTTCCTGTGGGTGGCGATCTCGTCCGAAGCCGAGTTCCCGGTGCCGGGCCGGACAGGCGACCGGTGGCTGGTGTCGCACCAGGGGTAGGCGTGGCTGCGGCGGCAGGCGCACACGGCGACGCTGAAGGGATCGGAGGCCGCGGTGGTGCCGCCGGCAAGGGCGATCTTGACCGAGTCATCGGTCAGTAACGGTCTCCTGCGTTCGACCGTGGACCGGCGCGGGTGGTCAGCGCTTTTCGGCACGGATGATCACCAGTTCTTCCTTGTCCTCGCCGGGACTGAGCAGCCCTCGTTCGCGCAACCAGGTCTGTCGCTTCCGCATGACGGGACCGAGCGGGACATACGCGCGGTCGCTGACTCCCGCCCGCAGCCCGGCCTCCCTCAGCCGCCGCACGCTCGCCTCGGGTCCGCTGACCGTGGAGTGCACCAGCAGGAGTGTCCCGCCCGGGCGCAGGGCTGGGGCCGCGGCGTCACAGATGCGATCGAGGAGGGCGCGGCCGTCGGGTCCGGCGTCCCAGGCGCGGGCGGAGCCGTGGCTCGGCAGGGCCACAGGCGGGGCCGGGACATAGGGAGGGTTGCTGACTATCAGGTCGAAGGTGCGCCCTGGCACGGCACCGAGGAGGTCGCCGCGGTGGACGGCGACTTGTTGGCGGGTGAGCAGGGCGTTGAGACGGGCAGTGAGGACGGCACGGTGGGAGATGTCGACTGCGGTCGCCTGCGCCCCGAGCCGTGCGGCACGGGCGGCCAGCACACCGCTGCCTGAGCACAGGTCGAGAACGTCCAGACCGGCCACGTGTTCGCGGAGCATGGCTTCGGCCAGGAAGTGGCTGTCGGCCTGCGGGGCGTAGACACCAGGCAGTCTCAGAACTTTGCCGAAACCCGGTCGGCGGCGGCGCGGGGCATGGACGGTTGTCACAGAGCCTCCATGCTGGTCAGGGCGCTCACCAATCGAGCCCCACGAGGTGAGCCTCAATAATCCAGACTCCGCCTGTTACAGGTGGACCACCACTTGGGGACCGGCTTTTCACAAGCCGCCGCATAACGTGTGGCTCCCCCCGGGTGCCCCCTTCGGCCTGTCACACACCTTTCGACACATCTGCCGCATCGGGGGGGCTGTGCTGCTCGAGCCGAGAGAGCTGATGGTGCAGCCCCTGGCAGCACAAGGACCTCTCGAACTGCCTGGCCGGACAGCCCAGGTGCGCGTCGGGTGGCGCGGATGGCTGACGTGCGGGTACCACCCCACTGCGCCCGCCTCGCCTCCTCGAACCGGCCGGGTGGTTCACCACCGCAGCCCGAGCGAGCAGCCGGGCCCGGTCCTCAGGGCACCGACCTGGTCAACGTGGCGTGAAGCGCTGCCCGGCCCGGCTTCCGATCGGCGCAGGCGTTCACGTCGCGGCTTGGGGAGTGGGGCCGTACCAGTCCAGGCACAGGACCGTGGCATCGTCGCTGGGAATGCCGTTGTAGGCATCGGTGACCGCGGCGACCAAAGTGCGCACCACCTCGCGCGGGTGGTCGGCGGCGGTCTTGCGGATGAGGCTGGGCAGGTCGACTTCTTTCGCTTCGCGTTCTTGCATTCCGTCGGTGTAGAGCACGAGCCGGTCGCCGGGGCGCAGGTCGAGTTTCTGCACCTGGTAGGGGCCCTGTCCGACGACGCCGAAGGGCAGGTCAGCCAGCCATCCGGTCACGTGCCACGTCAGTCTCCTTAAGTTAGGTGCTCTCCTTCCCGCTGGAGGCAGGGCGACAACAACCGCAACTCCTGGCGGCCGATCGTGAGGCTGAGCCCCAGGGTCAAGGCCGGGAAGACGTCAGGGCCACCGCCTCAGCACACCAGCACTACGGTCACCGTTCGAGGGCCGGACGACCGCCATTCGCGCAGGCGTGTGCGGGCACGGAAACGGAAGGTGGCCCGGTGCCCAAAGGCGGCAAGTACGGTTGGCGCGGCTTGCACCAGATCACCTCCTCGGCCGACTCAGAGCACAGCCAACGCTTGTGCGCTTTGCTCTGCGAGACCGGTTACCGCATCAAACGGCGCTGGGTTTGCGAGTCCGGCTGGCCCATGCTCCGCCGCCACCTCGCCGACGACTACGAAACCCACCCCGCATCGCGATGATCGACCTCATAGGCGCGCGGACTCACCCTCAAGAACAGGGGGGGCGTTGCCGATGTGGCTGGTCGTGGCAGGCTGTGAGGCGGCGTCTGCCGATCGAGGTAAGGGAGTCCGATGAACTGGCGTGAGTTCGCCGTGCAGATGGCGGGGATGGCGCGTGGCCTGCTGGCTCAAGAATCCGTTGCCAGCACCCTGGACATGATCACATCGTCCGCCGTCCAGCTGGTCGAGGGGTGCGACGCGGCGGGCATCCTCGTGCTGCGCAAGGGGCAGATGAGCACCTTGTCACCCACGGATCAGTTCGTCGAGGACTGCGACCGGCTGCACGAGAACCTCAAGGAGGGCCCCTGCTTCGACGCTGCCCGCAGAGGGGAACCGGTCTTTCGCATCCATGACATGAGCGCCGCGTCCATACGATGGCGCACGTATGCTCCGAAAGCCCACGTGCTGGGGGTCGGCAGCATGATGGGCTTTTTGCTGTACACCGAAGATGAGAAGGACCTTGGTGCCCTCAACTTGTATTCCAGGGCGCCGGGCGCGTTCACGGAGGTCAGCGAGACCGCCGGGTGGATGCTGGCTGCGCATGCAGCCGTGGCATTGTCCGCCGCCCGCGACCACGCCACGATGCAACTGGCGATGGATACCCGCGAAACCATCGGGCAAGCGATGGGGATTCTGATGGCCCGGCACAACTTGGACGAGCAGGGCGCCTTCGATGTGCTGCGCCGCTACTCGCAGGATAGGAACGTCAAACTGCGCGAGGTCGCCCGCCAGTTGTGCGAGCGCGGCGCCCTCTAGATAGGGGTCCGGGAGCAGGGTTGTTTCCACCTCTACGGCGTCGGTCTAGCGCCTCACCCCAAGGGTCTACTCGTTCGAAGCGCCCTGTGCCGGGCGGCGGGGAGGAGTCGTGGACGGCGGTCCAGGGAGGGCCCCGGTGTCGACTAAGTGGCGGGCGACGGCGGTGAGCAGGAGGCGATGGTGGCGGGCATGGCGGCGCATGCTGGTGAAGGCGTCGTCGAGGGAAGTGTTGTGGTGGGCGGCGAAGAATCCTTTGGCCTGTTCGATGGTGATGCGGCTGTGCAGTGCGGTGTGGAGTTGTTCGTGGACGGTTTCGGTGCGTTGCAGGGTGCGGGCGTGGAGCAATCCGATGGTGGCCGCGTCGGCGAACGCCTGAGCCATCCTGAGGTCGTCGGCGGGCAACGGGCTGTCTGTGGCGCGCAGGAGCAGCAGGCTGCCGATGGTCTCCTCACGCAGTCGCAGGGGAACGGCGCTGGCGTAGGTGTAGCCGGCCTCGCGGGCTAGTGCGGTGAAGTCGCGCCAGGTAGCGGGTGCGAGGGCGAGGTTCCCGGGGGTGATGGTGCTGGCGGTGCGATAGGCGTCCAGGGCCGGGCCTTCGTGCAGGGCCAGGTCCAACACCTTGGTCAGAGCCGGGCTGGGGTCGCACGGGGCGGGGCTGTACAGCTTCGGCCCGGGGTAGGCCAGCAGGACCGCAACATCGCTGACGGCAAAAATGTCGCAGCAGCGGGCGGTCAACTGCTGCAGAAAGTCGATGATGTCGAAATCCGCGACGAGGGAGTCGGCGAGTTCGACGAAGGTTTCGGCGATCTTCTGTTCTCGGCTCATGCTGTGACTCCCTCGGTGCGCAGTCACCCTCCAAGGGCCCACGCCGGGCGGCTGGTTCACGACGGTGGTTCCCGCACCAGGACCTCGCGGGCGGTTTGAGTCAGCGGCTGGCCGGAAGCGAAGGCCCGGGCCCGCAACCGCACCAGCGCATCCTCCAGCGATACACCGAGCCGGGCGCTGAGCACGCCGGTGGCCTGGTGCACTTCAGCCCAGTGCAGGTCGACCGCGCCGGCCTTCCCCTGCTCGTTAGGGGATGTGACGGCGCCCGACCGCCAGGCCAGCAGCCAACTGGTCAGCATGTCAGCTACCCGCAGCCCCTCCGCCGCCTGCAGCGCCGTCAGCGGACCCGGCTTGGAACGGTAACCGGTCAGCGCACCGAGCCGTGCCGCCCCCGTCCGGATCGGCCAGACGAACACCGCCCGCACGCCCATAGCCTGGGCCTCGGCGGCGAATTGTGCCCACCGCTCATTCCTGCCCACGTCCGCCACCTGGTACGGAACCTCGCTGAAGTCCGCCTCCAACCCCGGGCCCTGTCCCAGGGTGAACTGCGCATCCTCCAGCCGCGCGCTGGTCTCGTCGCTGAACCACACCAGCTCCGCCCCCCACCGCAAGGAGACCGCGATCCCCTCCAACCCCAGCGCACGCGCACAGCTCACCGCCGACGCACGGCGCTCACCTGCATCGACGGCCTGCTCCAGGCCGTCGAGCGGTTTCTGCACAGACACCCCTGCTCCATCACTGAGCCGGGCGCGCCAAGGGCGCACGGCTCGGGAAGACGGCCACTTTCCGTGCGTGAAAGGTTACCGCTCGCGACCCGACGGGGGCATGCCTTCGGCGGGCAACCGTTGCGACACGCCTGTCCTTCGAGCGGGCCGCCTCAGCGACACGGTTCGGCGTACTTGGCGCGCCCAATTTCCGACGGCTTCCGCGTACCCGCCAGCTGGTGTTCCTCACCGGGAACCGCAATGGTCCCATCCGATGCGGGGCCTGGGAACTCTGCGGGCGGACAGCGACGGAGCGGATGAGGCAGGGAACCGCACATCTCCGGTTCCCTGAAGCACTCGCCTCGGCGCGGGCCGGTCACGGCGGCACTGACGACATCGGCGGCTGCGGCTCAGCAGGCGGAACAGCAGCACAGCCCCTCCCCAAGTGGCATGCGCTCGTCCGACCACGGCGCGCGTGGGCGTTTCACGCCCTGCTGTTGCTGCGGCTGTCGAAGCGTCGCGCCTTGATCGAGACCGGTTTGGAGAGACCCGTACGGTGAAGGCGGCAACGAACGAACGTCAGGCCGCCAGCCAGGCTCACTGTCGCTCGAGTGCGGCCATCCATTGCCAGCGCGGTAGCCTCCGCTCCGCGCGGGGACCGCGGCCGTGCGCGGGTGCTCATGGGGGGCGAGGCCCAGCTCAGTGTCCCCGCCGGGCCCGGCGTCTGCGACCGTCTTCACCGGCGGAGTCGGCGGAGTCTTGCGGGCGCCAGCCTCCAAGGCCGGTACGCCGCCCGTGGCCCTGATCGTCGCCCTTGCGGATAGCATGACAAGAACGGGTGAAGCCGGGCAAGCGAGCCGTTTGCATGGGCTTGGCACGGCGACGCGCGAGAGTGTGGTTTCGGGTAGCTGATCCGCTGCCGTGCCTCTTTGCTCATTGGATGTCGAGTGCGATGACCGAACACAGAACTGCCGCCTGTGCCGCAGACGCGACCACCAGCCGCGAGATCGTCGGCGCGCCCTGCTGGACGACCCTGCTGACGCACGACCTGGCGGCCGCAGAGTCCTTCTACAGTGCGGTCTTCGGCTGGACGTTCCGCCCGGCGATTCTCGGCGAGGATTTCCGCGTTGCCCTGCACGAGGGCAAGCCTGTGGCCGGCATCGGTGCTCTCGCCTCGACGCTCAAGGTTCCTGTCGCATGGACGCCCTACTTCGCGGTCGAAGACGCGGATGAGACGGCCGCCCGGATCCGTGAGCGCAGCGCCACCGTCGCCGTGGGACCCTTGCGCTTCCCGGTGGGCCGAGGCGCGCTTGCGGCGGACCGGGACGGCGCCGTGTTCGGTATCTGGGAGGGTCGGCTGATCTCCGACTGGCAGTCCTGGCGTGTCGACGCACCGGTCTGGCTGCGCCTGAGGTCACCCAATGCCTTCGAGGCGGCCATCTTCTACGGCCAAGTCCTGGATTGGGCCTGCGAACGTCCCGGCTGCTGTGACGTCGGCTATGAGCACGATGAAGTTGTTCTGAGCCAGGAGGGAAGAGTGCTCGCCCGCCTCGGATCGGGCGCGGTCGATGCGGCGCCCAACCCGGCGGACCTGCCTCGGTGGGATGTCTACTTCACGGTCGCCGACCCAGAGGCCACGGTGCATGCGGCGCTGCGGCACGGCGGCTCCATGGTGCGTCACGGGGACCGGTACCGCCCCGCAACTACTCTCTGTGACCCGCAGGGCAGCATCTTCACCGTGGCGGGGCGTTCGGAGCCTCGAATCGAAAATCTGCGGTGATTCGCGCCCTGCCGTGACAACGCTTACGGGCCGGGCGCCACGAGCGAAGCGCCGCAAGGAATCGGCCGTGTAGAACGCCCCGCGCTGATGCCGTTGACGGTCGTGTCGGCCACGTATGTCTACCGGGTCAACGATTCCAGCTACAGCGGGCACGCCAACCGCGACGAGACCGACCTCGAAGTACTTCTGCACTTCCTGTGCGAGACCAACAGCGCCTCACACCGGCGGTGGGCCCTTCGCGGAGATCGTGGCCGCACTCGACACCGCGGGCTGCCCGACGGCCGACGTTTTGCAGGCTGCGCGCGACCCGGATCTCGGTGACACCGTCCGCACGGCCGGTGATGCCACCTGAGAGGAGCGCGTCACCGTGCTCTCTGTACCGGACTGGGACGTCCTCCTGGCCGGGCGAATGACTGACGAGGGTGGCTGCCAGCGGGACGACGGGCTTTGGCGCCTGCGACCGACGACTACTGGCTCGATGTGATGCGGCGCGGCTGAACATGCCGTACGTCCGAGGCCGGGGAGGGCCGACTCATGGAGTACACGACCACCCGCCGCGACAGGAGCCGCCCCGAATCATCGTTGTCGGCGCCGGCCTCTGGGGCCCAAAGCTCGGCACCGTGTGCTCGAGGCAGGCCCTGCTCGCAGGCGTGGTGACCCAGGGCGGCGAGCAGAGTGCTCGGTGGCTCGGGCGCGATCACCCCGCGCTGGCGGTGATGACGGACTTGGACGCGGTGTTGGCCGACGACCGGCTGGACGCCGTGGTGGTCGCTATGCCGTCCACCAGTCTCGCGCCCGTAGCACGGCGGGCCTTGGAAGCCCGCCGCGACGTCCTCGTGGAAAGGCCCGTTGCCACCGACGCGGCCACGGTCCGCGACCTGGCCGATCTAGCCCGGGCGACGGGGCGCACCCTGTTGGCGGTATACACCTACCTCTTCGATCCGGCGTTCGACGCACTTCTGCGGATGACGGAGGGTGACCCGATGATCGACCAAGGCTCGGCCGCGAGTCGTGGCATAGGAAGCGAAGACGCCGATCTGGCAGTTCTCGGTGGCCGGCTGCGCAGGAGCACTGGCGCTGAACCCCGGGCCGAGGTGGTGCCCCTTTTATGAGCCCGGTGCTGTCGATGATGAGGGCCCGCCGTCCTCGCCGAGCTTGTCGGCGACATATCTCTGCAACTCGTCGCGGATGTCGGGGGTAGCTAGCTAGCCGCGTTCGAATAATGTTCGACACGTGGGCCGCGGATCGAGCGGCATCCGGCCGCAATCGCAGGTAGCCGGGGACCCAAGTCGGAGGCTGGGGGTTCGCCCTCTCATTCGACGCGGCGGGACTTCGCCGGGCCGCTCCTGTCTTCGTCGTCCTCGTCGTCGTCGGACCCCGGAACGTAGACGTCAAGAACCTTGATGTTGATCTAGACGACCTCCAGTCCGGTCATCGTCTCCACCGCGTCGGTGACATGGACGCGGATCTTCTTCGCGGTCTCCAAGATGAGAGTGCCGTATTCCACCACCAAATCGACGTCAATGGCGGCCTGCTTCTCGCCCACCTCGACTTTCACACCACGACCGGCGTCGCTGGAGCGGGACACCTTGCCCTTCACCGCCCCCACCGCCCGAGTGGCTCCTCCGCCCAGGGAGTGAATACCGTCGATCTCGCGTATCGCTATCCCCGCGATCGTCGAGACGACGGAGTCGGCAATGACCGTGGTCCCCTTTGTTTCGCCCGATGAGCCGGTCGAGCGGAGCGCCGTAGCGTCTTCGTTGCCAATCGTCGCCATGAGTACCTCGCAGCGAGTGTTCCGTGCGGCGGCGAACCGGATCGGCGGATCGTTCCGCCGTCCTGTGCCCTCTTTCCACATTGCTCCGTGATCCGCACCTACGCCATTCGAGTCTGATTCCCGGCAGCAGGGAGCCCAGTGGCAAGGTCGAGATTGAGGTCTTCCTCGCAGGTGGGTCAGTCGTACGGGAGCAGCGACCCGAGTGGTCCCAGGTCGAGGTTCAGGTCCTCGCGGCGCAGGCCATGGCGCTCGCACAAATCCGTCATGCGTTCGTCGAGAAGCATGAGCGCGGTGCCGACCCGCTCCTCCTGTTCGGCGGTGAGCTCGCCGGCATCGAACCGGCGTACCGCTTGACGCTCCATCAGCTGTCGGAGCAGCTCGACGACCGTCAGGACCAAAGAGGCCAGGTCGCGGCCAACCTCCTCGGCATCGAGGTCCACGCGCGCGGTGTGGCTCACAGCGGGCCCCCGTCCGCCCAGGGCGCGGGAACGCGCTCGCTCACCGAGGCAAGCAGGGCATGCAACGAGATCCGTACGAGGGGGACCTCCGCGATCGCGATGACCAGATCCCCGCTGACCACCACCCCGGTGCCCAGAACCCGGTCGAGTAGGTCGACCAGGGGGACGCCGATCGGAGCACCGCTGTCCGGTCCCTGCCAGGCCACGGGCTGCGAGACCGTGTGCGGGCTCATGCGCGACTCCCCACGGTGTCGTGAGCGCCTTGTCCGCAAGGTTTCTCGGTGAGCGCCGGCCGGTCGTCCGGCGCATCGGTCACCTCCGTGAAGGAGGCGGCCTCGACGAACGAGTAGGGCACCCAGGGCCCGGTGACCTCGACTTCGGAGTCCTGGAATTCGGGCGCCGCCCTCAGTCGGTCCACGAGTTCGAGCAGCTCCGCGCCACGCCCCTCGGGAACCAGGTAGGCGGCGTTCATGAGCTGGACACGGTTCCGTCCGGTGATCTCCGCGCTGTGCGGCCGCCGCCGTACGGTGGCATCGGCGATGGAGAGGACCGCGCGGTCCAGTAGCTCGGCCGCCTGTACGGCCCGTGCCCTGCGCTGTTCACGGTCCTGGCCGCGCTCACGCAGTCGCGCGAGGTAGGCGCGGCCCCCGGGCGGGGGCGTCTCACCCGCTTCGGCCGTGAAGGCCGACGGGGCCGCGGCGGAGGCAGCGAGCAGGTTGACCTTCACCGCCCACTCCGCTCGGCCCGCGATCCGCGCCAGGCTGCGCTCGAGGCGCGGCGTGTGCGCCACCAGAGCCGTCCGGGCACGCTCCTGCGAGTGATAGAGCGTCGCGAGCGGAAGCGGGACCGCCCCGGCCCGCGCGGCGAACGCGGTGACCACGGCGTGATGGGCGCGCACGCAGCGCTCGAGGGTCGCCGGCTCGGACAGCCTTCCGTGCAGCGACTCCTCCGAGTACGCGGCGGCCGGGACACTCTGGACCACGGCCCACAACGCGCCCACAGGAACGAGTCGCAGAGGGCCGCCGCCCTCATGGCCGGACAGCTCCGGCGGCAGGTCGGGGCTGCGGCCTCGGCGGACGGCGAACACGCACACGGCGTGGGGAGTGGTCGGCATGTCGGCCATCAGCGGGGCGTCTCCTTCGTCCGGTCATGTCGCCGTAGCTCACGGAGCCTGCGGTCCGCGTCGTCGTCGGCAGGCTCCAGCTCGTCCAGCCGTTCACGCAGGCGGCGATTCTCCTCGCGGAGGTCGTCTCGAGCGGCACGCGAGGAGAGAGCTGGGTCCGTTTCCCACCAGTCGATGCCTGCCTTGCGCGCGGTGTCGACGGAGGCGATGAAAAGGCGTACACGGATCGTGAGCAGTTCGATGTCCAGCAGGTCGATCTTGATGTCACCGGCGATGACGATGCCTTTGTCCAGCACACGCTCGAGGATGTCCGCGAGGCTGCCGTTGGCAGGGCCTGCGGTGTGCGGCGCCTGCGGGGAGCGCCAGGTGTCGAGATCGCTCATGACAGCCGGTCACCTCCTCCTTCGGGAAGGACGGACCGGCTCGTCGTCTTCGTCGTCCTCGTCGGGCTCATCCTCGTCGGCCTGGTCCTCGTCCTCCGGGTAGTCGCCGTCCTCGCTTTCGCCGTCTTCGCCGTCCTCGTTCTGTTCCCCTTCCTGCGAGTCCGCGTACTCCTCCTCGCCCTCGTTCTCGTTGTCGGTGTCGCGGTCCTCGTCGTCCTCCAGACCCTCCTCGTGGGACCTGACGACCTCTCCGTCACGGATCTCGCCGCGCCAGCCTTCCACCTCGTCGTCCGCGTTCAGCGTCACGTACCGGGCGAAGTGCTTGAGGTCGAGCCGGAGGCGACGGCCCTGGGCGCGCCACAGGTTGCCGGTCTTCTCGAAGAATCCGGCGGGGTAGTACTCGACGATCACGACGATGCGGGTCAGTGTCGGGGCGAGTTCATGGAAGCTGACGGCTCCCCGGGTACTGCCCTTACTGCCCTCTGACGACCAGACGATCCGGTCGTCAGGCAGCTGTTCTTGAACCGTGGCCTTCCAACTGCGGTTGGACGGGCCCACCTTCAGCTTCCAGTCGGAGCTGACCTCGTCCGACGTCGACACGCTTTTGACGCCCTTGGTGAATCCGCTGAACTCCTCGTACTGCGTCCAGTTGTCGTACGCCGCGCGCAGCGGGACGCCCACGTCGACGGTTTCAACGATGTTGGTGACTTTGGCGTCACCGCCTCCCCCGCCCCCGCCCGACGAGAAGAGGTCCTTCGCCTTGCCGACGATGTTGTCCTTGACGTCCTTGGCCTTCTCCGCGAAGGCGGCCTTCGCGGGAGATTCGCCCTTCATCACCCGAGCCCCGATGCGCGGCATCGTGCCCCCGTTCTCCGCGGCGCCCTGCAGCTTGTCGGTGAGTCCGCTCAGCGCGTCGCCCGCCCGGTCGGTCAGCTCCTCGGCCTGGGCCCCGAGGAAGTCCGTGAGCTCGCTGCGCAACCGGTCCATGCCAGACTCATCGCCACCGCCCTTCTGGCTGCCGGTGCCCTTCTTGCTCCTGCCACTGCTTTTCCGTTCGGCCATGGCCGGTCAGCTCCTCTGCCTCGAACGCGGCGTCGACTTCCCGGTCGCCCGCTTGGCAGCACCGGTCCTCTTGGCGGCGGTCTTCTTCGCCTGGGTGGTCTTCTTGCTCTGAGTGGCCTTTTTCGCCGCAGCCTTCTTGTCCGGGGCTGCCTTTTTCGCCGCAGCCTTTTTCGCCGGTGCGGCCTTCTTTGCCGGGGCGGTCTTCTTGCTGGACGCCGGCTTCCTGCTCGCCGCCGAACTCTTGCTCGGTGTCGCCTTCTTCGTGGCCGACTTCGCCGTCTTCTTGGCGGGATCGGCAGAGGCCGTCCTTTTCGCCGTGGTCTTCTTGGCTGGCGTCTTCTTCGCGGTGGTCTTCTTGGCAGAGGCCGTCTTCTTCGCCGCGGTCTGCGACGGGCTGGTCTTCTTCGCCGCGGTCTTCTTCACCTGCAAGGACGACTTCTTCGCGGGATGCTGACCGGAGGCCGTCCTCCCGGAGGCCGCTTCGCCGCGAGAACCGCTCGCCGATTCCGCATCTGCCGATCGGCCGGATGGCGACGAACGGCCGGACGCCTGCCGGCCGGACTTCCCCGTCCTGCCTGTCTTGCCCGACGCCGACTTCTTGGCCGCGGCTCTCTTGGTCGAACTCCGCTTCGTGGCCGAGCGCGCAGCCGAACGCTCCCGGCCCGTGTCGCGGCGCGACGCCGCCTGACGGTCCGGCTCCCTGCGCGATCGCTCGTTGCGCTCGGGAGCATGGCCGTGCCTGCGCGACGGCCCACGACGCCTCGGTGATCCCTCGTCCTCGTCCTCCTCGCCTTCTTCGCCTTCCTCGTCCTCTTCGTCTTCCTCAGGTCCGTATTCATCCTCATCGCCGTCGTCGGAACGATCCCCTCGCTCGTCCCGGTCCTCCGGCTCCTCGTCGTCCTCGTACGCGTCCTGCTCGTCGTCATATTCATCCTCGTCCCGCCCCGAACGCAGGGTCTGCGTACGCTCGTGCAGCATGTCGGCGAAGGACGCCAGGTGGCGGTCCGCGGCAGCCGACACGGCCGAGCGCCCGGCGCCCATCAGCTCGCCGCGCACCTGGTCGGTGAGGTCGGCGAACTGGGGTGTCTCACGCAGCCGTTGCAGACCCTGATTGAGCAGTTCCTGCGGTGAGAGACTGAACTTGCGACCTGCGAGGTACGTGCCCACCGCGAAGGCGAACTTCGCCTTCTTCGTCCGGCCGAGGAGATATCCGCCCGCCAGTGCGGCGCCGAGCGCGATTTTGCTTGTTTCGTTCATGAGGAAGTCCCGTATGGTCGATGACGGACAACGTCGCGGAGACGTCAGGAGGCCGATACGTGAGGTCGCCGCTCGAGCAGGTCGAGCAGCTTCTCCTCCTCACGTTCAAAGTGGTCGAGCTCGATCTCGCCCTGGTCCAAGGCTTCGTTGAGAGCGGCGAGCCGGGCTCTGACCGCGTCCGGTGAATACAGCTCGTCCTCCGCCGCCTCGATCAGCCTGTCCGCGACCCAGCCGACGCCACGGACAGGGGCCAGAGGAAGCAAGAGCAGTGCGCTGATGAGCCCCACGTCAGGCACCCGTGGGCACGGCTTCGGCGGCCACGAAGCTGTAACAGGGCAAAGGGCCGGTGAGGGTCAGCGCGATCCGTCCCTGGTGGCGGGCCGCGAGTGTGTCGACGGCACGCCTGAACGCCGTCTCAGCCGCGTGCGGCACGAGGAAGGAGGCGTTGAGTGCCCCTCCGGCGATGTCCCGCCCCTCGCTCAACTCGGCTGCCAGCGGGCGCAGTTGCGCCACCACCTCGGCGGCGGCCTGCTCGGCCCTGCGCTGAAGGCCCGCGGCCACGGCTTGACCAAGACTCACGTTGGCCTCGTAGCCCGGCCGCCGCCGCGTGCTCTCGCGCAAGGCACGCAGGTTCGCGTCCTCGCGCATGAGGTCGGGCAGGGCCTCGGGCACGGACGCACCCTTGAGGTTCCACTCGGCCTTGCCGGCCAGCCGTTCCAGAGCGTCGAGATGGGCCGTCCTCGCGGAGTCGAGACCGGTCAGAACGGTCTCCGCGTCCGGGGCGATCACACCGAAACGCATGGGCAGCACGGGGCCGTTCGCGGCGAGCGCGCGGAGCACGTCCTGATGAGCGCTCAGATCCCGGCGCCGGGCTCGCGGTCGGCCGGACACAGAGCTGACGACGGCGGCCAGTCCGCCCTGACTCAGCAGGGACACCACGGCGTTCTCGTCCCCGACGGCTCGGCAGCGCTTGGCGTGCGCGGCCGTGTCGGAAGCAGCGATGGCATACACATACAGGCTGTACGCGTCGGGCGGAGTCGGCACGATCAGTCCTCTTCGTCGTCTTCGTCGCGGTGTCGCGAGCGGGGCCGCTGGCTGCCACGGCTGCCGGACCCACCGCGGGAGCGGGCGGGCGCACGCGACGCGGCGCGTCGGTGCGGGCGGGACTCCTCGCGCTCGTCGTCCGCGTCGTCATCGTCGTCCGAGGAGTCGAGGCCCAGGGTGTCCTTGACCTTGTCGCCCACAGAGCGTGCGGCCTTCTTGGCGCCGGCCTTGCCGATCGTCTTGGCAGCGGCCCCGCCGCCAAAGAGCTCCGGGACGGTCTTGCTGCGGGAGTCGTTTTCGAGGTCGAGACGGTTGCACGCCTCGGCGAAGCGAAGGTAGGTGTCGACGGACGCGATCACGATGCGGGCGTCGATCTTCAGGATCTCGATGCCGACCAGCGACACGCGAACGAAGACGTCGATCACCATGCCGCGGTCGAGTATGAGCTCCAGTACGTCGTAGAGGGTGCCGGCGCGTGGTGCGCAGGCGACGACGTCCTCGCTGTAGGTGGTGGTGGTCATGGCAGGCCCTGCTCCTTTCGACGGCGCACGAGGCTGCGCCTCAGCTGTCCGCCCAGCCGCGTCGGTAGCGGCGGACTCTGCGGTACTGCGTCAGGCGACCCTGCGCGTCCAGATCCACCTCGTAGGTGGCGAGGAGACTGGTGGTGTCGGGGATGCGCGGCACTTCCAGCACATCCACGCACACGCGCCAGCCGTCGCTCTCGGTCGGACAGACGGCGGACACCCCTTCGGCGGGGTGCCCGATGAGGTCGCTCAGCGTCTCGCAGGCGTCGCGGACCAGTTCCCGCATGTCAGCGGCACCGCGCGCGGCGGACCGGCGAGGGGCGGCCTGGGAACGTCGTGAACGCTGCTCCGTCATGCGACCACTCTTGAACGACGCGCCCGGGACTGCGCGGGCTGATAGACCGAACAGGTAGCGGTCGAGTGGACGGGGCGGCGCGTGGCAGTCAGCCTTGGCCGCCGTTACGCCTGCCAGCGACGGTTCCGGCGAACGCCCCGCGTCGCGCGACGAGGCCACGTGAATCGCGCCCAGAGCACCTACCGGCTCGCTCGGCAGGCCGTCGAGGTGATACCGGTCAACCCCAACGCCGCCCCCGACGTCCTGTTCCGTCGGTTCCTCGGAGAACAGGACGTCGGGGGACAGGAGGCGACCGCGGCCCGACCGACGTTTAGCTCGCCCGCGCTCTGAGGCTCCACGTCGCTCACCGGGACCGCGGCGACGTCCACTTGCAAGGCGCGCCACCATCGAGCTGGCCCACGCTGCCTTGTCGGCGATTCGAGTCCAGGATGGACCGTCTGCTTCAGACCTCACCGACACGCTGGGAGGGGAGCAAGGCTGCTGGGTCACTCGGGCCGGTCGCGGTGCCGTCGTTAATACTCCGCCCAATCGTCCGGCGGGTACGTCGCCTGCGGAGCGGCAAGCACTGCGTCCATCGCGAAGCCCGATGTCGCCGCCGAGGAAGTTGTCGCGTTCGCGGATCATCTCCAGTGCCCGAACGGTGTGCTCACCGAGCGGACGCGCCATGCGCTCGGCTCCGGAGGGGAGACCGACCGGCTGCAGACGGGCCATCTTCACCTCATGGTCGGCCTGATCGTTCTAGGCCGAGCGGCATGGACCGGGGGCCAGGGCGACGTGCTTGACCGTGCACGGAGCCGCCGAACCGTGGGGAGGCGTAGGTAGCGGCTTCTGGCCTAGCTCAGGGGCGGTCACCGCGGTGCGTATGCCCGGGGCCCCAGTGGTTTTCGTCCGACGCGCGGGAGCCACCGGCCTCGTCGCTCTGCTCGTGCTGCGTGCGGTCGGCATCGCCGCGCGTGGGGTCGTTGCTGTCCGTCTCCCTGGCCGGGACCTCCCTGGCCGGGGCCGGTTGGCCCGGCGGTGCCGACTCCTGCCGCTGCGGCTGCCACGCGAATCCTTGTGGCGCGCCGCCTCCCGGTGGGGTTCGGTGGCCGGAACCGGCGCCGGGGCGCATGTCCTGGGTGCTGGTCGGGGCGGGGGCGTCCGCCGCGTCCTGCTCTCGGGCGGCCATACCGTAAGGACGGTCGGTGTCGGCGCTGCGGCGATCCCGGTCGTCAAGGTGCGCGGTGTCCCGCTCGTGCTGTCGGCGCTCCTCGCGCAGACGCCGGGGCTCGCGTCCGCCCATGATGGCCGACCCGATCAGCATGAGGAGACCGCCGATCAGGGCGAGGGCCACTCCGCTGCCGAGCCCGTCGCCGTCTCCCGTGACCGTCAGGCTGCCCTGGGCCTGTCCTTGCCGGACCATCCACAGGATGGCGAATCCGAGGGTGATGATTCCGGCGCTGAGGACCAGCAGGCGAGATCTGAATACCACGCCGAGGAGCGTGAGGACCGCACCGACGAGGAGGGGCAGGAACATGGACGCGAACAAACCCGCGCCCGAGTTCGTCACGCCGGCTCCCGTAAAGAGTTCCCAGACCCGGAAGTCGTGTCCGAGCCGTCCGTTGTACCAACTGCGGAATGGCGCCCAGAGGGCGGCGGCAGCGCCGACGGCTGCCAAGATCAAACCAATGGTGTTGCGGATACCCCGTATCATGCCGCGACCTCCCGGCAAGCGGATCGGCGCACGCGCGAGCCCCACGTGCCGTATCTCGCCCTTAATCGACGTTACGCCCGCGCCGCACTCCACGCCATGTGGCGATGCCCGAGATGCCGCAGCGGTAAGTCGGTGCCGCTGACCTGCAGTGGTAACCCGGACGCCGTCGGCCATCGCGACGCGCGCTTCACGCTGGCGGCCCTCACCCCTTAACGGAAGACTCCGCCGTCGATTCCTCAACTTCATGGGCTATGACAATGTCGCCGACCAAGAACGGACCCGTTCGCGCCGCGGAGTCGCCGTCGCCTTCCTGCACCGCCGCCGGGTACTGGGACCTGCTGAAATGGGCCAGGAAGTCGGGTGTGGTGAGGCGAGCCGGGGTGGAAGGGATTGGCTCCTACGGGGCGTCCCTGTCGCGCTATCTGCTGGCGCAGGGTGTGGACGTGTTGGACGTGAACCTGATGGGCCGGGCGGATCGCCGGCGGCGCGGTAAGTCGGATCCGCTCGATGCCCAGAACGCGGCGCGAGCCGTGCTGAGGGGGCGGGCTCGCGCCCCGGGGCCAAGGCGGGCGACGGGCCGGTGCAGATCGCCAGGTTGTACAAGCTCACGAAGGCGTTGGCCGTCAAGGCCCGCACGCAGGCCGTCAATCAGCTCAAGTCCGTCCTGATCACTGCCGACCCGGCCCTGCGGGAAGAGCTGGCTGGACTGGGTGATGCCGAGCTCTTCCGTACCTGTGCCGGCTTCGCCGAAGCGAGCAGTTGCGAGTGGGCCGGCGAGGAGTCGGTGTGCAGGCCACGCGGGTCACCCTGGGGCTGTTGGCTCAGCAGATCGGCCAGCTATCCGAACAGATCAGGGAGGTGGACGCTCGTCTGGCCCGAACCCCGCAGTGCGACAGCCGGAATCGGTACTGATCTCGGGCGGTACGTGCCAGGCGGGGGCGGGGGCGCCGCCCTCCTGCGCCGGTGGCACCCGGCACTGCCGCTGACGATCACGGGTCGTGACATCGATCGCGCACAGCGGGCGGCCGACGAACTCGGCGCCGCAACAGCCGCGACCGTCGACCTGCGGCGCAGCGATCTCGGCCTTACGGCCGACCGCAGCTACCCGGCGGTGGTCGCCGCGCCCTGGGACGACCACCTGAACGGGCTACGCTACGCGCAGCATCGCGGGCTGCCGCATCTCAGCATCTCCAGCGGCCTGGCGGACATCGCGCCGGTGGTCGTCGCGGGCGCTCAGCGGACAAATGCTGGGCCGCTCCTGGTGGCCAGCCACTACTGCGCCGGGACCCTCGCCCTCGCGGCACTGCACTCGGCCCGGCAGTTCGACCGGATCGACACCATCCGGATCAGTGCTGTCCTGAACGACCTGGACACCGGCGGCCCCGGGGGAATGGCGGATCTGCAGCGGTGGCCCACCGCCACCTCGGCGGGACTCGGGCGCCGAGAGAGAGTCTTCACCTGGGCCATCGGCCCCGACGCACAGGCGGACGTGTGCAGTACCGACGGCACCGATCTGCCCGGCCAGAGCATTGCCATCCTCGACGGACCAAGACTCGCCCTCGCGACGGACGCGCCTAACGACCGCGTCGACTTCGCCGTCGGTGAATCCGCGAGCCGGCGCCGCGTCGAACCCGCTTCCTTCGAGGCACGGATCGACCTCGAAGGAGCAGGCCGAGGGGGTGCACCGATCCGTACGAGCCGCTACCTGGTCCACCCGGAAGGGCAGCGCCCCTTGACCGCAACCGGCATCGCCCTCGGCGTCGAGCGATTGCTCGGGCTGCGTGGCGAAGCCGTCACACCGGGCATCCACACCCTCGAGGCGTTGCTCGACCCGGCCTATGCGGTCGAGCGGATGGCGGAAACCGACGCTGCCTTCATCGGCGCGCCCGGTGACAGCTGACCCTCACTTCAGAGGAATCGCACCCTTCGCGGATCCAGTGCTGCGTATCGCCCAGCGGATGTGGTGCCTCCGGCGGATTGGGCCTGGGCAAGTCCGGATAGTCCCTCTGTGCTCGCTCGGTCAACCCGGGCCAGACGGCCCCTACTTCTCGTGGGCGCTGAGGCATCGGAGGAGGTCGGGCTTGTAGTTGCGGTGGATTTCCTGCAGGAGCCCCGGCGATCGGGGTTACCCAGGTCTGATGTACTCAAGGCGATAGTGATCCCGTAACCGCGATGCAGCGCGTTGTGGGACCACCTCGACATGAGCGTCAAACCGGCTGGCTTCACGCCTGTCGGCTCATCCGAGCACGTTGCGGCCCCGAAGGATCCTTCGGGGCCCGCACCAGCGGCGGGTTCCGCCGCGCCCAGTTCGCAGGCTCTCGCTGAGACTGGCGACGACGACGGCCTGGGACTCGCTGCCCTCGCTGTACTTGGGCCGTCGGCGCAGGTGCCTTGATGACTCGAGGGGCGAGGTCTTCCCGCCACTGCTGCGGCCGATAGCTCCTGCTTGCTGACGACGCGGACGTCAACGTCCGCCATCGCACTGGCAAGATCACCCAGCAGCCGTGCTCTGGCGTGAGCTACCACCGCCGTCTCCGTCAGCCGGGACGGGGATGCTTGGACAGTGAATCGATATCTTGCACGTAGAAAGCGCCTTCTATTCCAACCGGGCTCAACCCCTCAAGAGTTCCTTCGGTGCGGCATGGAAGGCGCTTTCGCGTGAGCGGGTACTGGCCGCCTGTCGGCGCGAGGGGCAGCATGCCGCCACCCAGCGAAGTGCCGGATGGTCAACGAGGCTCCTGTGCGGGGATGGTGGGCGCTTCGTGGCCCTATCGGTTGGAGCCCTGGCGGGGGTACGTTAGGAACTAGTCCGTGGAATGTCTGCTTGCCGTCAGCGCGGCAACGGCGTACCGGCGATCACTCGGGCCCGGAGTAGGGCCTCTCCGCCAACGGCTGCCAGCGGGTCTCAGCGCTCGCCACCTTGCGCTGCGAGACGGGCCGCTTTCGGGACTGCCCCCTTAAGTCTTGCCCCTGCTGCGGTGCATAGCGCCCGGGACCTTCTATGCACGGCTACTTCGCCGACGATCTTCTACTCATCGTCCCATCAAGCACCCCCGGGGGCGTGTCCCTGTTCGGACAGGTTCTCGGCGAGCACAGGGGCGCCCTGATGCTGGCCGTGACCGGGCAGCATCGCACCACACACGAGATCACCATCGACCTGACCGGTGTCCACTACATCGCCAACAGCGCCCTGGCGATCCTCGTCGCCCTCGCCAACTACCTCCAACCACCCCAGTGCCTGCTCATCCGCGCCACCCCCGCTCTGAGCCTGCGAGAAAGACTCACCGCACACGGATGGGACCAGATCCAAACCCTGCGACTCATCGACGAACTGCCCCCGTCGTCGTGGCACGCACGCCCGAGCAGCATCTCGGAGGCGGGGAACACGGGTTCCGCCTGAGCACCGTCCGCACGGTGAATCAGAACGATGCTCGGCAGCGCAAAGAAAGGCTCAGAAAGCGGCAGCGGGTGGTCTCCGCGATCTTCTTCGCTGGAATGGCGACGCGCCGCCCTCATCCCCACACGCCAGGGCGCCGCCGGCGGTCTGTCGCTCGCCGCCATACGTCCTCGGCGTCTCACGCCGCCGCGTGCCGATCGAAGAGGCCACCCTCGAACGCTCCAGGGGCGCCACGGTCGACGCGAACGCGCTCACCGCCGCCGTGTCCTACGACACCCCCTACGCCGTCCGGCAGCACGAGGAGATGACCTACCGGCACGACGGGAAGCACCGCGAGATACCTCGAACTCCCCTTACAGAGGCAGCCGACACCTGCGCCGCGATCATCGCGGCGCAGGTGCGGAGGGCGCTGAGCTGAGGGTGCCCGAGAGCGATCGGCCCCTGCTAGGCCCTTGCTGTGGCGGGCTACCAAAAGGCTCAGAAGCGCGCCACACGGGCTGCGCTAGCCCCTGGTAATGCCTAGTGCCAGCACCGTGGAGGCGTGTAGCCCGGCTCCCCGGGTTGCAGACCCTGTTGGTAAGCCTGGGCCTGCTGGTTCTGGTCCCACCGCTGAGTTTGCTGCTGGGGCCAGCACGGGCCGTGTGCGCTGGCGTCGGCTATGGAAGTGAAGCCGAGAGCGAGAGTCGCGGTCGTCAGAGCTGCCGCTACAAGCGTGCGTTTGATGGTGTTCACACAACGCCAACGTTCTTGATCGACGACAAGTCAAGACCGCATCACCGGGGCTACTCCGGGTGGCGGCAGGCCACGCCTCACAAGTACAGCCCTCCGCCATGGGGATGCCCAGGCGATCTTGTGCCGCACCGCCCGGCCCTACGCACTGAAGGGTGGCCCGTGAGGTTCCTTATCGAGATCATCGACGGCCTCGCCCGCCTGCTCGGCACCGCAACAGAGCTGCACAGGGGGCGCATGGATCACTACGGACGCAAAGGGCGCACCGAGCGCACGAAAACCCGCGCTATATGCACCGTCGGCGTGGTCCCGCTCGGGCTTGCCCAGGCGGCGTCGTGCTGTTTAAGAGGGCACCCGCGCCGACCGGCGCACCGTTTGGGCCGGTGGATGCCGAACGCGTGTCCACCTGATCTGCTCGGCTCGCCGCGTAACGGCGCGGGCAGAATGGTGCGTCTCACTTGATCTGTTGCTCCCAACACGCTTGACGCGGCGCCTGACCGCCGGAAAGAAAAGCTGGAAACCCGGCCAGCAACTCCCGAATGGGACCTTTTCTAGCGTGACGAGTGTCGTGCGGAGGACCGGTGTATCGGCATGGCTAGATGGGAGAAGTATCCCGATCCAGGAGGTCTGTATCCGGTGTAACCATGCTGGTCGTGGCAACCGTTGCCGCCCTTGCCGGAAATGGTGCAGCTCCCGCGAGTGCCGACACTCCATCGCCGGGGAGCTTAGAGGACCATCTTTCTCAGGCTGAGGATACTTACACTCAGCTTCAGGGTGAGGAAACCGAATTGTCGGTCTTCAAGCAGCAGAGTCACTGACACTCAGCAGGCCCCCAGTTCGGCTTGCCGCCGGGAAGACCCCGGTCTCCGCTCTGTCCCACGAGCATCAGGAAGAGCTCTTCACAGCGGACATCCTGCGAACGCCGTGGTCAGCCCGGGCGAGGTGCGGCTCTGGTGCCACCCCGGGGCGGTTCTTTGCCGATGACTTGCAGCGCGATGGCCGCCGTGCGGGCCTGCACGGCGCGCTCCCGGTGGTCGTCGGCTTGCTGGACCCGGTGATGGAGTTGGTGCTCCTGGGCCAGCGCATCCTGGGCTCTGGCCAGCGCCTGGGCCGCCGATGCGGCCTGCTCCTGAAGCTGGTTGGCCCGGGCTTCCATGACTGCGAGCAGCGCCGGGGCCGGCAGGCGCCTGTTTGCGGCCACGGCAGAGGCTCCCGACTCCCGGTCGATGGCCTCCTGTTCGCGCTGGTCGTTCTCGTCCGAGCGGTGCAGTCTGGCCTGGCTGCGCTCCAGACGTTCCTGGCTTGCCGTCAGCAGGTCCTGGGCCCGGTCGATCTGTTCGTAGGCGCGCTCGCGAAGGGTGGGCCTGGCTTCCCCGGCGGTACGCAGCCGTTGATCCAGGTTCTCCTCTTGGTCGGCGAGTTGTTCCTGCCACGTATCCACGGCGAATTCCCGCTTGTCGGCGGCGGCCTCGCGATCGTCCGCGGCACTTTCCCGGCTGTCGGCGGCGGCCTCCCGCTTGTCCGCGGCCATCTCCCGCTTGTCCGCGGCGGCCTCGCGCTCGTCGGCCGTCTGTTGCCGGTCCCGGGCACGCGAGGACGGGGGCTGTGCGGCATTGTCTGCAGCGGAGGAACTGTCCAAGGGGTCAGTGTCCATACGTGCAGTATGGCCTGCCGCGGCTGACGCGGAAACGCGGTCCGGGGGATCGAATGCTGCCGGTGGTGGGACTCTGAGCGAATGACTAGGCAGAATCACCACAGACCAGACGCATAGCGAGCGCGTCCAGGGGCGAGGCCCCGCGCAAGCGAGGACGAGGAGCGCCGTGAGACCGGGCGGCTGCAAGGCCCACTGCCCGATTGCCGGCCCAGCACTGGCTGGTCGAGCAGAACCCCGTCGGACGCGCTTCGTCCGTATGCACGTCAGGGGATGGATGCCCCATGACGGGCAAGCGGTCCTGCGGCGTCACGCAGGTGCAGGCGCACCAAGTCCTGTACGGCGGGCCGGGGCGTTCCCCGCACGGCCCGCCCCTGCACTGGCATGAAAATGGAGCTTCTACTTCGAGCGGCTCGGACGGTTGACGAAGTACTGAGCCGACCCGGAGCCGCGTTCGCCGCGCGGTGCTGCTCTGTGGTGCTCGCCACGCGAAGGAGGGTTGGAGGCCGACGCCCGCTGACGCGGCGCCGAGGCTGTGCCGTGCGTCCGTGAGGCGGGCGCGTCCGGTGTCGGTGATGAGGATCTGGCGGGCGGGGCAACGGTTGGCCGCGAGAGCCGCATCCACAACCCCAAGGAAGCTGAAACCATCGTCGACACCCTCGAGCGCCTGACCGAGGACGGTGCCTACCGCGACAAAACGATCGTTGTGATCGTCCTGCAACGGTCTGGCTAGACCAGACACATTCAATCCCTGACCAGCCATTGAAAAGGGCGACTTGTTAGGCGACTGCGAAATCATGGACCATCCCCGTGGGCGCGGGGATCCCTACGAGATCAGGTACCACGCTGGGTGGCCGGTGCTCCCCGGGCCCGCGCGGGGATGGTCCCGCCGTACGGATCGACGGCCTGCCGCATCGCCTGGTGAGCGACTTTCTGCATGAACAGGAACTGCGGCTTGGCGACAGTCGCGGTGGCGACGTTCGTGTGAGAGGTCGGATGCCCAGGATGTTCCTTGGTGTGCGACGACACGGTGGACACGCAGAGCCGACATGCGAAGGGCTACGCCGTCTCGGGCTGTACCCACCGCTTGATGATGTGCGGCGCGGAAAACTGAGCGGGCCAGGCTTGCAGTCGAAGTTGCTCGGCAGTCTCGGGTGACTCGTACGAGTCGATGTCCGCCTCGACGGCAGCAGCGAGGTTCCGTCGAGAAGCTCGTACCCGAATCCAGTCGGCAGGCATGTCGAAGCGTGCCGCGTCGGGGAAGTAGTCGGTGCAGCCCATCACGACGAGGCGTCCCGAAGCCAGGTGGAGACTGGCCTCGACGACGTGGTCAAAATCCTTGCCTTCATCGTCGGGCTGTTGTGGGAGGACATGGACGCTGACTGCCACGGTGACGTTGACGGCGGTGCGGATGGCTAGGGCGCCGTCGGTGACGCCGAGCCCGTCCAGGAGGGTCTGTTCGGTCCACACGCCCCCAGGGTCGCCTTCGGATTGCTCGTCCATGACGTGGATCTGGTGGTAGTCCGCAAGGAGTTCAAGGGTTGTCGCCACGGGGGCATCATCGCTGCTTCCTGATGAAGGCAGGGTGGCAGGGGTGGGGTTGTCTTCCGGCGGGGTCGCCGGCCGGGTGATCCGCACATGAATGCTGGCCTGCCTGGAGAAATCGCGGCCGAATGCTGCGGGCCAGGCGGAGGTGCCGGTGCTGATCGTGGACTCGGGCGTGCTGCTGGTGGAGCGTCAGCTGCGGGCGGCTGAGTTGACGTGTCCGTTACGCGGGACCACGTTGGCGCCGTGGGGTCACGGCGGGCCGCGTGTGATCCGCGGTGATCTCGGTGCACGTTTCTTCGTACGTCCCCGTCGGTCGCGTTGCGCAGGCTGCCAGGTCACACACGTGCTTTTGCCGGAGGAGCTGTGGCCGCGGCAGAGGGACACGGCCGAGGTGATCGGGGCGGGGCTGGAGATAGCTGCCCTGGGTGCGGGGCATCGCCAGGTCGCCGCTTATCTGGGTCTGTCGGAAGGCGCCGTCCGTGGTTGATTCCGCCGCTTTTACCGCAGATCAGACGAAGTGCGCCGGTATTGCACCGTTGTCCTGGTCGTGCTCGCAGACGATCCCGTGATGCCTGAGCCTGCCGGTTCGCCGCTGGCGGACGCGGTTTCGGCCGTCGCGGCCGCCCATCGGGCGGCGGCCACGAAGTGGCCTCTCGTGAACACGGTGTCGCGGTGGATGTTCGCGGGCCGGGTGATAGAAGGCCGAGTCCTGGCATGCCCTTCTTTACCGAGTTGATCAACACGATCGGCCCCTGGGCCCGTCGGGAAGATGCCGCGAATCCTGATCGTGTCGGCCGCACTGGTGCGGGCGCTGATCGAGAGGCGAGGTGGATTGCCGCATGTCATCGAGTGAGGACGAGGCCGCCGGCGGGCGGACAGGTCCCGGCAGGTGGGCCTGTTCCGCTATGGCCTGATCCAGGACCTGATCGATTCGAAGCTGACGACCCGCGAGCGCGGGCGTCCGGCGCGGGAGGTCGCGACCCGCGAGCACACCGATCCGTTCGGCCGACAGGTCAGGGTCTCGCGGGGCATGATCGACCGCTGGACGCGGGCCTATCGGCAGGGCGGCTTCGCCGCCCTGGTGCCCGAACCGCGGCAGGTCGCCCCGCGCACGCCGGTGGAGGTGCTCGAGTTGGCGGCCGCGCTGAAGTGGGAGAACCCGGCGCGGACGGCCGCGCAGATCCAGCGGATCATGCGCACGACGCAGGGCTGGGCGCCGACCGACCGCACCCTGCAGCGGCGCTTCGTGAACGCCGGGCAGACAGCCTTCGGGTCAGGAACCGCAAGGTGCGGCTGCTGATGGGCGGACAAGCACACGAAGCTCTTGACGGACACGGATGATCTTGAGCGAGGCTCTGTGTCCGCCATGAGCTTCTTCGGTGCGCGAAGATATCCCCTCGCGATCAAGACCGCCGACTCGAAGAGGGTTCAGCGGGACGTGGAGCAGCGTCAGAACGCGGCGTAGCCCGTTGAGTTGTTGCCACCCTGGAATTCAAGGTAGAAGCCCCACCCGTTCGGGACGTGGCTGCCTTTTCGTTCGTACCGGACGGTGAGGCGGCGGTAGGCGAAGAGCCAGGAGATCGAGCGCTCGACCTTCCAGGGGTGCTGTCCAAGGTGCTCGCCGGATTCGATGCCGGGACGGGCGATCCGTGGGACGAGGTTCCGAAGAGGAGCGGGCCAATCTCGCGGGTCTCGATGGCGAAGAGCTGTGGTGCAGTGGCGCGCTGGGCGGACGCGGCAGACCGGTCGAGTAGCGGCCTGTCATCACGCTGGTGAGCGGGGAAGCAGTGTGGTGCCGTCGTCGTCGCCGTCGGGCGGTTCGGTGATGGCGCGCAGCACACTGAATGCGGTGCGGGCCTGTGCGGCATGGTGTCGGTGCTCGGCGGCCTGCTGGGGCCGGTGGTGCTTTTCGTGCTCGTGGGCCAGGGCGTCCTCGGCCGTGGCAAGTGCCTCGGCCGCCGCTGAAGCCTGCTCCCGAAGCCTACTGGCCCGGGTCTTCAGGGCCTTGAGTGCTTCCGGGCCCTGTGCAGCCATCTGCGTAGTGGAGAGTTCTGTCTCCTGGTCGATGGCGCGTTGTTCCCGCAGTTCCGTCGCGTCCGAGCGGCGCAGGGCTGCCAGGCTGCGGTCCAGCCGCTCGTGGCTGGCCCGCAAGAGGGACTGGGCCTGGTCGATCCGCTCAAATGAACGCTGCTGCCTGCTTGGAGTTACTTCCCCCGCTGCACGAAGCCGTACGTCTAGCTCCTTCTCGTGAGAGGCGAGGTGATCTTGCCACGCGTTCGCAGCGGCTTCGCGCTGGTCGGCTGCGGCTTCGCGCTGGTCGGCGATGGACTCGCGCTCGTCGGCGACAGTGTCCCGCTCGTCGGCCCCCCGGCGTCGCTGATCGGCCCCCGGCTCGTGCTTGTCCGGGGTCTGTGGGGCGTCATTTGTAGCAGGCAGATGCGCCAAGGGGTCGGTGCCCATGCTGGCAGTATGCCTCGCTTCTACGGCAGTTGGGGTATGCACTGATTGGATGTCTCACGCAGTCAGCTTTGCGAGTCTGCTTGTAGCAGGTGAGGAATGCGGCGAGGTCCAGGAAGGTGAGGATGGCTACATACGTGTCCTGTCCTAATTGATCTGGCTCCGAGTTGGCCTCTGATCGGCGGCGGCCAGGTCGGCTGAGACGTCGAAATCCCGGGAATCTCAGCTGATGTGGTCCCGGGCCGGTGTATCCCAGCTGTTGTCTCAGTTGATCTAGTCTTCCTCCGCAGTTCCGAGGGGCTTCGGCGTGTACAAGACCGGCTACCTGGCAGTGGTGATCGTGTATGCGCCGAGCACGGCGACTGCTGCAGGGCAGAGAGCCACGACAAGGCGGGCCGTCCAGTTGTCTTTCTCTATGGCCATCTGGATCGTTCGCCAGAACTCGGTTCTCATAGCGTCTCCCTGGTATCGCGGGCTTCGACGTCCGATGACCAGTCAGCTCACATCTCGCTGCGTCACGGGGTCGAAAAGCGTCACACCCTGAAGCTTCACTTCTGCGTCTGGTGGCGTGAGCAGAACCGGGCGACGTCGACGAACCAGATCACCTGAGACCACAAGGGAATCGGACCAGATCGCCTGAGACGGGGACCAGATCCTCAGCGCACGGTGGTTCAGGCCACGAGTAGGCGCAGGCCCAGCTCCGCCGTGTCGAGGGCGACGAGGTCCCGGTTGCGCTGGGCCCACCGGCCCGAGGAAAGGTCGTCGCGGAGGCTATCCACCGCCCGCTGTTCGGCCTGTGGCCCGACTCTGGTCCATACCGATACCGCGCGGCGCACATGTTCGTCGAGGTACGCCTCGGGCCGGCGCCAGTGGGCTTCGAAGAAGCCGTCGGCACAGTCCCACGGGATGAGCACCGGCTCCGCGCGGCCCTCGATCGCGCGGGTCATGTCGGCCAGGGAGGGCCAGGCGGCGAGAAGGTCGGCGAATTCAGGCAGGTAGTCGCGGGTGAGCCAGAACCGCTCAAGCCAGCCGGTCGAGCTGGCGTCGTAGGTGAACACCACCACGCGGCGGGCCACCCGCCGCATCTCGCGCAGCCCGGCGACCGGGTCCGGCCAGTGATGAACAGTGCTCACCGCCATCGCGGCGTCGAAAGACTGGTCGGGAAAAGGCAGTTGCTCCGCACTGGCGGCCACGCACCGCGCCGCATCCGCGGGACGCTGTGCCCGCATCACCGCCGACGGTTCCACCGCCGTGACCTCGCGGTCGGTGGGTTCGTAGGAGCCGGTGCCCGCCCCGACGTTCAATACCGTCCGGGCGTCCCCGAGCGCATCCCAGATCTTCGCGGCGATTCGCGGCTCGGTGCGCCGCGTTGCCGGATAAGCGGACCCGATGGACTCGTACAACTGCGATCCGAGCATCTTCAGTTGATCCTCCGGTGTCGTCCTGATCCCCATGGCTCGTGCCTCCAGTTCCTTGTCGATGGCCGCCACCATGGCGGCCGTTTGGTCGCGTTGTTCCCGCAGCAGGCCGCGCAGCCGGTGCAGGTGTGCGACCGCGTCGGTGGCCGGGTCGTCCACCAGGGCCGCGATCTCGCGCAACCCGAAGCCCAGGCGCCGGTAGCCGAGCACCTCCCGCAGCCGCTCCACGTCGCCCGCCGAGTAGGCCCGGTACCCGGCCGCAGTCCGCGCTGACGGCTTCACGAGGCTGATCTCGTCATAGTGATGCAGTGTGCGGACGCTCACGCCGGCCAGCTCGGCCACACGTCCCACGGTCAGGTGTTCCTCCATGCCACCGACCATGAGGCATCACGCCGCGTGAGGGTCAAACACCGCACTCCCCGTGCTGTGCCTGGCGTCACTGCCTACGAAGCCGGACGGCCAGGACTGCCAGCCTGACTGTGCTGATCGTCCCTGTTGGCAAGCGAGTTGGCGCACCACGAGGCGCCATGGACTCGAGTGAGGTGAGAGACCTTCACCAGCGGATTGTCACGGCAACTTGGTTGCGACAGAGACCAGTTCGTCTCGGGGAATGCCGAGGCGGTTATCCGGCTCGTCGATCAGGTGCCTGCGTCACTCACGGTGGTGGATGCGCCAACGACACCGTAAGTGCGGCCACGAAGGGTGAATTCTCCCAGGGGGGTCATGCCGAACCCGTCGACATGGACTTTCCCGGACGCTTGGTTGGCCAGTTCGATGAACGCGACCATCACATCGGCGTGCGCCGAGGCCGCCTCACGCCCCGCAGTGAACAGCCCCCGAGCCACGCCCTTCCCGCGGTATGCGGCAGCGACCACTAGAGGCCCGTAGAGCAGCCAGGCGGCTGAGCGGAGCGACTGTCCTCGCCACTGGAGCGAATCCTTCGCATTCAGCAATGCCTGGATCGGTGGTGGTGGACTCGGCATACTCTCCGCGGAGGCCAGCCCGAGTAGCCCAGCGAGGCGCCCCTCATCGTCCGCGACGAGCAAGCCCCCATCTTCCGCCATCGACCGCAGCGTGTCGACGTCGAGGCCACCCTGCACGAAGCCCTGCTCCGCACGCTCCTGCTCCGTGAGCGCGTCGTGGTGATTGGCTGCGAAGAGATCAGCCATCACCGGAGCATCAGCCGTAACGGCATATCTGTAGTCCACGACCCCGATCGTGTCACGGACCAGCACTCATCAAACTATTAGCCCCAGACGGCCCACCCATCAGAGCAACGTGAAAATCGCCCCGCCCCGTCACCGGCTACATGGTGTGTCGGCTTCCTCGGCCAGGAGTACGACGGACAGTGCGCTCCGCCACGACACGGATAGCCTCTGTCACCACACCCCAGCGGTTGCATCGGACGTGAGAGCCCATCCAACCGCCACGACCACCAACCCAGTGAACCTTCCCGGTCAGAGCACTGGGTCGAGAGTCGCCTCGCGGCGCGGGCGCGGTGCTCTTCACCCGCTGGGACAGCCGATACGGCCCCGAGACGGGCACAGCCGAGTCGGGTTGATCTCCGCGGCCGTGGCGCCGGACGGCGTCAGGCGCTCCGCAGGGCGGTGCGCGCCTGGCCTGGCAGAGCGGGGTGGTCGGCGAAGGACTGCGGGCTGTCCCGCAGCTCCTGGGCGCGTCCCGGGTGGGGCTCCGGCCATACCAGCTAGCGCGTCAACTCCCGTCCCAGATAGGCCGCGAGCTTGCCCGAGGCTGTCTTCGGCGTCCGGGTGTCCCGGCCCTCGGATCCTTGTAGCGCTTGATTGCCTCCTGTTCGGGCAGTCGTTGCTGTGCGACGATGATGGGACGAGAGATTGGCTGGTGTCCTGCCGCCACGGTTGCGGGGGCTGGTTCACGGGTTCCGGGCATTGCTCCCTCCACGGGCATCCGGTCCCGCCATCGCTGCAGGGGCCGCTTGTGCCTAGGCTCCAGTGTCTTTGGGCTCATGACCCCCCCGGAGGGGGGCGCCCACCATGTTCATCACCACGTCGAACGACGGCGTCGAAGCGGTCATCAGCCCGTGGGGAGAGATCGACTTCGCCGCCGTTCCCGCTCTGCTCGCCGCCGTCCGGGACTTGCCGCTGTCCGTCACCCGGGTGACCTGGGATTTGCGGAAAATCCTGTTCATGGATAGCGCCGGCCTTCACCTGTTCGACGATCATCGGTCGGCCTGCCTGGGCACGGGCCGAACCCTGACTGTCACCGGCCTGCGGCCACAGCCGTTGGAACTGCTGCGGCTGGCCCATGAACTGTCCCCTGAGCACCGCTGGTCCGATTTCCTTCCAGAAGGTTCCCCGACGGCTGCCGCCTGAACGCCTTCTCGATCCCCAGATGAACACACGCCCAGTTCAGAGGCTGAGCACGGGGGGGGGAAGAGATGGGGGACAGATGCCAAGAGCAAGTCGACTTGCACAGATTTCGGCGGACGCTAGCACGGGACGGGCGTCTGGTGCGATCCTTCGGGGTAGGCGCCTCAGAATAGGTGGGCATGCGAGGGGCGAACGGTATGTCACAGGCTGCAAAAGGTGAAGAGCGACAATCGTCGCCAGCCAGCGGCACGCTGGCCGTGTCTGCTTCCTACGAAGGAAGCGGCAGCATTGCGCAGTCCCGTGCTCTGGCCCGGACCTTTCTGGCGGATGTGCAGTCCGCGCACGGGCTGGCGGTGTCCGAACGTGCGATGGAGCGTGTGCAGCTGGTGGTCAGCGAGCTGACGACCAACGCCTACAAGTACGCGCCGGGATCGTACACGCTGGCCTTGGCGGTCCGCGAGGGCGTCGTCGAGGTGACGGTGGGGGACACGGAGCCCGCCTTGCCGGTGGCGTGGGCCGCTGATGCGGGCCGTGTCGGGCAGCACGGGCTGGAGATCGTGATGGCTGTCTGCCACAGCTTCGAGGTGCATCGCGAATCTGTGGGCAAGCGCGTCAAGGCGACCATCGTGCTGGCCGACGCTACTCAGGGCCGGGCCCGCCAATAGCAGTTTCAGTGCGCACGGTTGAGGGCATCCTCAACCGTGGCCAGAGGTCTGAAGACCTCGCTGAGACCCGTCGCGTTGAGGATCCGCAGGTGCCAGGGTCGGACGCAGACCAGTGCCAGGTGGCCGCCTCGTTCCAGAGCCCTGCGACGTGTCCGGCAGAACAGGCTGAGGGCGGAACAATCGAAGAATTCCACCGGCCTCAGGTCCACGATCACCTGAGCGCCGGGCAGAGCGGTGGCGGCATCGGTGTGGACCTGGACTTCGGTGACGGTGCCCAAGTCGATGGCGGCGTGGATCTCGACCACGGTGACGCCCCGGGCAAGGTAGCTGCGCGCGTGCTGGCACGGGGCCGGCAGCTGTCCCAGCAGCGGGGGATCATAGCGTTGCCCCAAGGCCGCATTTGCATCGTGGACGCCCATGGCGGTTCCCGAGGTGAGACTCCCGCGGGACGGGAGTTCGTGATCGTCGGACCGTCGCCAGGGGCCGGGGCGACACTCACCCACTGTAGGAAACGCAGGCACGCAGAAGTCTTCGCGCGCCCGATCATCCATCCGTGCGGGTGATAGTCACGCCCGCAGCGTTGACGCATCGGGTTCAAGCCGCCTGCGCCAGGCCGGGCAACGTGCGGCGGTCTTGGCCGGGTAGGCTCGCGATGGCCTCGTCCCAGACCCCGACCCGGCACGCCCCGCGCCACGTGTTGCGGGGCCCCAAGTTGTCGGGTGGGCCCCTTCTTTTGCAGCGAACCGGGCCGGCCCTCCGCGCTCTGCTCGGGCCGACGGCGCACACGCGAATAGCGTGCGAGGCCCGCCCCGGGGCACGGACGGGGTCTTCGGGCTTCGGACAGCGGTCCGCCGCCACAGCTGGCGGCGGACCGTACGCTGCGCGACAGTGCTGTCGTGAACGCCAACACTGCCGGTATCGGCCTTACCTGGGGTGCCCGTTTCGCACGTTCCTGCACCAGCGGGCGTGGACGCGACGCACGCCGAGGGGGCGAAGGCGCTGTTCGACAACGCGGTGGGGTGGCTGCGCCTCAACCGGGTGCTTCTGCCGGGTGCAGTAGGGTCTGGCCCCATAACTTGGGCAGGCCCGTGAAGTAGAGCCAGCGGGGCGGCGGATATGAGAGCCACTGCTCCCGGCGTGGCAACCGTCCGGACTCCATGATCGCCGGAGTGGTGCAGCCGACTGCTCGAGCATCTGGCCACGAAATCTCCGGGACCGCTCGTCCCGCCTGCTCGCAGCATCGTGCCGACTCCTGCCCTGCGCCTCACTGCTTGTCGCGCCGCCTCGTTCAAAACGCGCCGCAGCCGTGGGCGCGGGCGCCGTACGGCAGATCCGCAGGCTGCACAGTTGACGCGGTACACGTCCATAGTTGCCAGTACAGGCGCAGACTCGTTGATCTCCATATGGAGCACATGCTGAGAGATCGCCCCTATGAGCAGCCCGGTTCACCCACCGCGCTGTGCGCCGACTTGGAGACCACCCAAGGGGTCGGTTGCGACATCGCTCCACCGCCTCCTGGGACCGCCGATTACCTGAGGCCCGACAGTAGTGGTGCCGCGAGCAGATACGCGAAAACCTGGCCCAGTCCGGGTGATGGACGTGCGTGACACCGACCGTATGTTCGCCGGGCTTCTCGATGCCAGCCATGGTCTGTCCCTGGAACAGCTGCCGAGCCTGGTGCGTGATCACGCGGCCCATGCGGGACTCGGCGACGTCCGGATCTATCTCGCCGATCTGCAGGAGGAAGTCCTGCGGCTGGTGACCGGCCGGGGCCTGGACGCCACAGCCGACCCCGGCCAGGAGGCCGCCGAGCTGCGGATCGACGACACGCCGGCGGGACGGTCCTTCATGAGCCTGCAGCCGCGGGGAGCTGAGGGGGAGGGGCCGGGCCAGTGGTGGACGCCGCTGCTGAACGGGGCCGAACGGGTTGGTGCCCTGCGGGCCGACACGGACGGCTCTGCCGCGCAGACGAGGCTGCTGCAGCGTTTGGCGTCCCTGGTCACGTTGCTGATCATTTCGGTGCGCAACCAGAGTGACTCCCACGCCCGCCTCGTGCGCACACAGCAGATGACGGTGGCCGCGGAACTGCAGTGGAATCTGATGCCGCCCCGGGCGTTCGCCAACGGCCAGGTGACGATCAGCACCGCCCTGGAGCCCGCCTACGAGGTCGGGGGAGACGCCTTCGACTACGCCCTGGCCGACGGGGTGGTGCACCTAAGCATTTTCGACGCGATGGGACACGACGTCACGGCCGGCATCACCGCCAACCTGGCCGTGGCCGCCTGCCGCAACGCCCGCCGGCAGAACGCGAACCTGATCGACACCGGCGAGTTCATCGAGCGCACCCTGATCGAACAACTCGGGGGCGCACGCTACTGCACTGCCGTGCTGCTCGAACTGGACAGCGGCACCGGCCAGATCTCCTGGATCAGTCACGGACACCATCCCCCCGTGATCATCCGCCGCGACGGTACCTGGTCCGGCCTGCTGCGATGCCTGCCGGCCCACCCTCTGGGCACCGACCTGGGGATCAAAGCGACCCTGTGCCGCGAACAGCTGAACCCGGGCGACCGGCTGGTCCTCTACACCGACGGCATCACCGAAGCGAAAGACCCTAACGGTCAGGAGTTCGGCCTGGAGCGGTTCGTGGACTTCATCCTCACCCACAACGCCGAGGGCCTGCCCGTCCCCGAAACCCTGCGCCGCCTGGTGCACGGCGTCCTGCACTACCAACAAGGCCGGCTCCAGGACGACGCGACCGTCCTGTTCATGGAATGGCACGGCCCCCACAACACCCCCCACACCGGCAGCGGACCACCCGAGGAACTGCGTTCTCACACAGACCAGTAGGCGTCTGTGTCCGAACAGGCGTGCCCGTGACGAGTTCGGGAAACCGTGCGGGGCAGAGGCCGAGCCTGGTGGTGGAACTAGGTCGGGGATGCGCCGGTTTGCGGAAACGCCGTTGCGAAGAACATCAGCTCGAACACTTCCGTCCTTACCGACATCCCCGATCACGTGCTAGACGTCTGGACGGCGGGCCGCCTCCACGACGTGATCAAGGACCTCCCCGACGACGCATCCGTCTACCTGACCGACTACGAGCCCGCCGAGTTGCTCTGGGGGGCGACGAAGCGGACATTGGAGCGGGCCGAGGTGCAGCGCACACTGTTCGCTGACTGTTCGGCGGGGACATACGACGTGTTGTACGGGCCGCTCTGTGCGTGCCGGGTCTTCGCACACGGCGGCACGGATACGTAGCGGCAGAGGGTGGACAAAGGTTATGCCCGTTGTTCGGGTGTGCGCAGGGCCGCTGCGGTCGTCCGTGTCGCGTTGCAACGACGGGTCAGCGCCTCGCTGCGTGACGGCTGTGAGGCCCTACGTCTAGATCCGCGGACGACGGGACCGCAGTGCCCAACGACTGTGCAGCGGGCCGGTTGTGCGGCCATCGGAGAACCTGCGGTGGCGGGAGTGTAGGGACGTGAGCGAGCTGTGCTCCGGGGAATCAGGAATGTCTGGGTGTGATCTGTACCGGATGGTGGAGCAGAGCCCCCGCTGGGATGCACAACCACGGGGATCCGGCACAGCCGTCACCTGGGCTCCCTCGGCTGTGGCCTGTGAGGGTCATGGCCGCCATTCCTCCTGCCACAGCCAGTGCAGCTCGTACTCCACGGCGAGTGCTTGCAGGTCAAGGAGGGCGTTCAGCTCGTTGCGGGGCCATGCGGGGGCGGCGTGGTCGGCCTCTCGGATGACGGTCTCACTGACGTGGGCCATGTTGCGGCGGGCATCGATCTTCTGGTGCATGCGGTATGGGGTGCGACAGCCGCATCTGGCCGGGCCACGGCTACTGGGAGTTGCGGCTGCCGCGCAGTCGGCGTGGTGGAAGAGGTCCGCGGACGCCGCTTCCTCGTCAAGACGGGCGTGCACGAAGGTGACCAAGGCGGTGAGCTGCACGGCGGGAGCTGTGCTGTCGGGCGGGAGCGCGGGCGGAGCAGGCCCGCTCGAGCCGTCCTCGCATCGGGACGAAGAGGGCCGCCGCTGTAGGTCTGCGCGGGTCTGCTCCGCCCGCAGCCGGATCTCTACCGCCTCAGACCACGTCTGGTGTGCCCTGCTGATCGTCTCCCGAGCCGTTTGGCATAGCCGCTCGCAACGCTCGAAGGATGTGGCGGCCCTTTGGGTGGTCTCCGTGATGTTGGCCGGGCTGAGCATCCTGCCTCCTCATCAGTTGCCGAACGGGAGGCCGAGCGACCGGCCTTCAGGCGCGGCGCGTCTGCTCTTACATGGCCGCCGTGTCCTGGCCCGGATCGCTTGCGGTGGGAGGTTCTTGGGGCAGATCTCGTAAGGCGATGACTTCCTGGGCGACGGTGGCCAGCCGCACGCGGTGGTCGCGCGCGCGGCGGCGCAAGGTCTCGAACGCCTCGGCGGGCGAGATGCCGTGGTGGGCGGCGAGGAAGCCTTTGGCCTGTTCGATGAGGACGCGACTGTGCAAGGCGGTACGGAGCTGCTCGTTGAGGGCGGCGGCCTGCTGAAAGGCGCGGGCGTGGAGCAGGCCGATGGCGGCCGCGTCGGCGAACGCCTGCGCCAGAGCGAGGTCGGCGACCGGCAGCGGGTCATGGCCGGTGCGCAAAAGCAGCAGGCTGCCGAGGGCCTCTCGGCGTATCCGCAGCGGCACGGCACCGGCATAGGTGTAGCCGGCGGTGCGGGCCTGGACGGTGAAGTCGCGCCAGACGGCTGGAGCACTGCAGAGGTACCTGGGGGCGATGGCCGCCACGGTGCGGTGGGCGTCGACGGCGGGGCCTTCGCGTACGGCCATGTCGAGTACCGCGGCTCTGGAGGGATCGGTGGCGCTGCTTGCCGGGCTGTACAGCTCTGTTTCCGATGAGGCCAGGAAAACAGCGGCTGCCGAGATGTCGAGGATGCCGCAGCAGCGGAAGGCCAGCAGCTGCAGGAAATCGATGACGTCGAAGTCGTCCGCCAGAGTGTCGGCGAGCTCCACGAAAGTGCCGGTGATCTTCTCTTCCCTGCTCATCCCCATCCCCCGGTGGACCGAAGCGGGCCGGGTACCGCGCAGGGGGACCCACGCACCAGACGGTCACGCTAAGTTTCCAAGAGGCTACTTGTCACCACAACTGACGGGCACCGCTTTCGCCTTTCCCGCTGTGAATGACGACAAGGCTCAACTATTCGTTGACACGCTGACCGAACTGGTCGAGGCGCACGCCGGCGCCACAGGCTTCACCGTCCTGCGCCGGTGGGCTTCGAGCGTTGCCGGTATGGCTGTGGAGGTGTGAGTGGGAGTCGCCGAGGGCGTTTCGGCATGATCAATCGGGGCGCCTTGCGATGTCACTCGCCGTTGCCCGCCCGGCTCGCGACGCTCGTCGACTCCTACACCCGCGAATCCTCCTCGCGGACGCGCTCGCCGAGGCGTTCCCCGACGCGCGCGGCGTGGACCTCCTTGATCCGGCCGGGGTACGCGACGCGCTGACGGCCAACGGATCGCTCGACCCGCTCGTGCCGCTTGTTCCTGCGGGCGACGACGTCTCCCCGGCCGTGCTCCGCGACATCGCGGTGCGCGCCATCACTGCGCTCGTATTTCCCGAGATCCCGCCCGAGACCCCGAAGGTGACGAACGCGCGCACTGACACGGGACGTTTCTGGCCGATCGTCAGGGGGACGTTGCAGGAGCCCGCGTGGAGCCAGACCAAGGCGAAGACAGCAGAGGCACGCACCCGTCTGTGGTCCGCCGCCGTCGCTCAACTGTTCCTGTACCGAGGCAACATCCTCTCCGCCCTCGGCTTCTTCGGCGTCCCAGAGACCGCAAAGGCAGCCGGGCAGGACCCGCGCTCACTCAAGGCGCTCTTCCTCAGGGCAGAGGCCGGCGACGCGACCGCCTGGGCCGCTCTTGTCCAGCGGATGGCACCGGCCCTGATCCACGCTCCGCAGCCGTTCATCACTCCCGGCCAGGGCAGCGAGGCGGGCGACGGCCGCAAGGGCGTGCGCCGCACCCCCCAAAGCGCCCTCGCTGCCCTCACACTGGCGTACACGGCGAGCAGTGCTCCGGACATCAGCCGGGCTCTTCTCCTCGCGTTCGCGAAGGCCGTGCTGGAGCACCCGGACGCGATGAAGCCGCCCGAGGCGGAAGACGGCACGCCCTTGATCTGTTACGGGGAGCAGCACTGGGTCGAGGACCGGACACCGATCACCGCAGGGATGGTGATCGCTCCTGACACCGAGGGACGGCCCACCAACTACGTCGCCGACAAGGCATGGTTCGACGAGACGTTCCCCGTGGAGCTCGGTCGCCCCGCCCCGGCCGCCGCCGGAAGCACCGCCAACTCCTCCACGGCCGCCGGGACTAGCACGGATGCCGCTGCCACCACCGCGCACGGCGTACCGGTGGCCGACCCGCGCGATCTGCTGGCCACACTGCGGCGGGAGCTGCCCGCCCGTGTCGAGCTCGTTGAGGGGGGCTACCAGCAGGCGGTGGACTCCGCCCACACCCTGATGACCGATTTCGAGGAGGCTCACCGTGTGCGAGTCCAGCTCGGAGAGGACGCGCTCCCGGCCGAGCAGCGGATCGAGTGGATGGAGAAGCTGACGAAGGTACGGGCCGCGGCCCAGGCCAGCATGGCGACGCTCGAACAGGTCGAAGCGCTGATCCTGCAGGTCTGACCGATGCGATGAGACCCAGGTCCGTCAGGTCCGGGTGGGTTCCTGGAAGCAGTTGGGGACCTACCTCCCGTTTCGCCAGAGGTGTGTCCGACCGAGGCGGGCTGCCGCCCTGTCCCAGCCAGTCGCGCGGGGGCCCAGGGGCGTGTTCCGGTCGTGACCCGAGAACGATATGGCAGGGGTGCGCAAGGTCTCGTTGTGCAGGGCGATATATAGCAGGTGATCCCCGGTTACCGAAACCGGGGATCGTCCCGAGTATTGAGGGTGTTCGCACCCGGCTGTGCTTGGCAGTGGAGCCGGGGCGGATGAAGCAGACAGCGCCGCAAACCTCGTACGAGGCGAGCGCTGTTGTCTGCTGCCCTGATGATCGCGGCGCCCTTCGCTGAAGGACAGTGTTGGCGCCGCCGATGTGGGCTTTCCACGCCCTCAAGGAGAGTGAGCATCCTGTCTGACCCGATCAAGAAGCTGCCGCCGAACGCGAAGGGCCAGGTCCGGTACCGGTTTGTGGTCGACGTCGGGACCGACCCGGCCACTGGGAAGCGCAAGCAGCTGACCCGTACCCTCGGCACGCTCAGGGAGGCGAAGGCCGAGTACGCACGTATCACGGTCCGTCGCCACGAAGGGGCGTTCGTACCGCGTAACAAGATGACCGTGAATGAGTGGCTCGATCAGTGGCTCGCCAAGAAGGCGGAAGACCTGGAAGAGACCACGATCTCCACCTACAGGGTGACCCTGGACCGTGTTCGGGGCAGGCTTGGGCACATTCGGCTCCAAGAGCTCACCGAGGACGATGTCGAGGAATGGATGGTCTGGGCGCTTCGGGAGGGCCGCGTACGCACCACGAAGGCTGGTCCCGGTCTGGGCGTTACCTCGGTGGAGATGTCCCTCACGCGGCTGAAGGAGGCTCTCAACCGGGCCGTGACGCGGCGCCTGGTCGTGGTGAATGTCGCCCAGGAGGTCACGATCCCCCGGAAGGTGCGCAAGGCGGAGCGGCGGGCCAAGGCAGAGGTGCCGCCCTGGAGCGTCGCGGAGGTCCATGCCTTCGTGCGCGCGGTGAGGTGCCACCGGCTGTATGCCCCGCTTCTCCTGTCTTTGATGGGGCTGCGCCCGGCGGAGGTGTGCGGCATGCGTTGGGTTGATCTGGACCTGGACACAGCCACCCTGGTCGTTGCCAACACCCGCACGCTGATGGGGAACAAGACCGTGGTGGAGAAGGACGCGAAGTCGCTCGCCGGCGAGCGGGGCCTTCCGCTGCCCGCTTTGGTCAGAGAGGCACTCAGGAACTTCAAGGAGACTCAAGCCGCTGAGGAGCTGGCCGCGGGGCAAGCGTACAAGGGCAGCGGGTACGTGCTGGTGGACGAACTCGGGGCGCCGCTCAACGTGCGGCAGTTGCGCGAGCGGGCGTACGACGTCATGGCCGACAACGCGCTCCGGCGAGTCCGTTTGTACGATGCTCGCGCGAGTTGCTTCACCTACCTGGCGAATAAGGGCGTCTCTGACCATCTCCTCGCCCGATGGGCGGGGCACACCGACGTAAGGGCCACGAAGCGCTGGTACGTGAAGCCGGACGTGGAAGATCTTCGTTCGGCGGCGGATACCTGGAGTGGCCTGACCGGTCTCCCGACCCCTGTGGTGAGAGAAATGTGAGACGTGGGAGCGTTGTCGCGTGAGTGAGAAGACTACGAACACCCTCCAGTACCGCTTTGACGGGCCAGAAGACGCTCCAGTCCTGATTCTGGGCCCTTCCCTCGCGACAACATGGCACAGGTAGGCAGAACCGTCTTCTGGCGTCCACGTGGTCCAGTTCGACGCTGTTCACGCGGGTTTGGTCTCGGTGGTCCAGGTGCGTCGACGTCGTTGGTGACAGCAATGTGACTGGTGCGGCTCCTGCCGACTAGGTGCCAAATGGCATCCCGCTCATCTGCCCTGTGCCCGCTACAGGGTGTCGTTGGCGCAGCGAAAGCCGAGGTTTCCGGAACTGGACTCCGGTGTGTTGCTTGAGCGGGCGGCCACCCGGTAGCGGTTGCAGTAGGAGTCGTGGCACAGGTATGAGCCCCCGCGCATGACCCGCGTGGTGCCGATGTCTGGGCCTGGTGGATCGTTCGCCGTGGATTGTGCGTAGTAGGCGGGGGAGAACCAGTCCGCGCACCATTCCCAGGTGTTGCCCGACATGTTCCACAGGCCGTGGGCGTTGGGCCGGTAGGACTTGACGGGGGCAGTGGTCAGGTAGCCGTCGTCGAGCGTGTTGCGGTGGGGGAAATCTCCCTGCCAGATGTTGCAGGCCCACCGCCCGCCGGGGGTCAGTTCGTCGCCCCAGCTGAAGCGTCGTCCGGTCAGGCCGCCGCGTGCGGCGTACTCCCACTCCGCTTCGGTGGCCAGCCGCTTGCCGGCCCAGGTGCAGTAGGCCGAGGCATCGCGCCAGGAGACGTGCACCACGGGGTGGTTTTGCCGGTCTCCGATGGTGGAGTCGCCTCCCTCGGGGCAACGCCAGGAGGCGCCCCGGACCGTGAGCCACCACGGGGCGCCGGCTGCCTCACCGATCACGTCGGCGCGCGAGGCCACCAGGTGGAAGACCGCAGAGGTGCCGAACTGTTCGGCGTCGGTGACATACCCGGTCGCCTTGACGAACGTGGCGAACGCTGCGTTCGTCACCGCGGTGGCGTCGATCAAGTAGGGCGAGAGCCGCACCAGGTGGACCGGTCGCTCGCCATCGGCCGGGTAGCCCTCGCCAAAGCTGTCGCCCATCGCGAACTCATCGCCGTCAAGGCGGACCTGCCCTCGCGTCGACCGTGGGCGCGTGTCGGTGCGGTGGGGACGCACAGCCAGGCCGGCCGACGGCGGACGAGAGGCAGCGCAGCACGCTGCCGGTGCTTGCGTCATGACTGCGCTGCCTGTCCCGTGCGCCGGGCTTGTGTCATGGCGGCGTGCTCCGCTTGTCACTGGGCCGCTACTTCAATTCGCTGGGCCACATCCGGAGGAATGACCGGCCCGTCGCGGTCGGCGGTGATGCGTACTCGTTCGATCTGGCCGGTGAATCGGCCCTTTTCGGTCCGGTACTCGTCGGTGACCGGCGCTCCGAGGTCGATCCCCACGTCAGTGGTGTCCGAGGTGGGGTTCCGGAAGGGCACGGTGCGGGCGATTCTGGCCTGGGCAACCTGCACACCGCCCACGGTCAGTGTGCCGGTTCCTCCCTGGCCGAAACCGCCTCCGTCGTAGTCGAACGTAAAGACCAACTCGTGTCGCCCTGGTGGGAGGGCGTGGTCAGCGCGTACGTAGAAGCGCTCGAATCCGAGCCAGTTGTGGCAGTACGTCGGCACGCCCGCCGACAGGAAGAGGCACCATCCGCCAAATCGCCCGCCCTGGGACACCACGACACCGTCCGAGCCGCTCTCCGGCACAACGATCGACGCCTGGATCGAGTGGGACTTGTTCTTGATGTTGGGAATGGCGTTGTCATTCAACTGGCGCATTCCGGCCCGCAGTTCGATGCTGTTGCGTCCCGCGGTGGGGTCGGGGCGGCCCGCCAGTTCCGCGATGAAGCGCTCCACACGGCGGTCGTCGAGCGGCAGTACGGAGTTCTTCTCGGCCTCGGCAAGGAACAGCCGCTGCAGTCGTGCGAGCGTTTCGGGGTGTTCGCCGGCGACGTTGTGGGCTTGGCTCCAGTCGTCGGGAGCGTAGAGCTCCCAGTGGTCGTCCTGGAATCCGGTCTGTGGAGCGCGTTCCCACGGGGCCAGGTGTTTGGTGCACGCCGACCAACCGTTGTGGTGAATGCCGCGGTTGCCGAACATCTCGAAGTACTGGGTGGTGTGTCGTTCGTCGGCGTCACGGGCGTCGAAGGTGTAGCACATGCTCACCCCGTCGATCCGCTGCTGCGGTGCGCCATGGACGACCTCGGGGACGGGAATGCCCGCTGCTTCCAGGATGGTCGGGTAGACGTCGTTCACGTGGTGCCACTGGTGGCGTACTTCCCCTGCCGCGGAGATTCCGGCCGGCCAGTGGGTGACCATGCCTACACGTGTCCCTCCCCAGTGCGAGGCAACCTGTTTGAGCCACTGATACGGGGTGTTGGTGGCGTGTGCCCAACCGCTCGGGAAGTTGTTGTACGCGGTCGGTCCGCCCAACTCGTCCAGGCGGTGCATCATGTTCGCGGCCGGCTCGTGTACGCCGTTGAGGCTTGCGATCTCGTTGAACGCACCGTGCGGTCCGCCGCCCCCGCTGGCTCCGTTGTCGCCGAGCAGGTACAGGAAGATCGTGTTCGCGAGTGTGTCCGATGCTTCGAGTGCGTCGACAAGGCGGCCGACTTGGTGGTCGGTGTGTTCGGCGAAGGCGGCGTATGTCTCCATCAGCCGGGCGGCCACCGCTTGTTCGTCGGCGTCCAGCTCGTCCCAGGCGGGGATGTCGTCGTGGCGCTGGGTCAGCAGGCAGTCCTGGGGCACGACGCCGGCTTCGCGCTGTCGTTCCAGGATGGCTTCGCGTTCGTGGTCCCAGCCCTGGTCGAAGCGGTTTCGGTACTTCTCGATCCACTCCTTGGGGGCGTGGTGGGGTGCGTGGGTGGCCCCGAAGGACAGATACATGAAGAACGGCTTGTCGGGCGCCAGGGCGTGCTGGGTGTGCATCCAGGCGATCGCCTGGTCGGTGATGTCGTCGCTGAGGTGGTAGCCGTGGGTGTCCGGCGGTTCGACTGGCTGGGTGCCGTTGAAGAGCAGGGGGTCCCAGTGGTTCGTTTCGCCGCCGAGGAAGCCGTAGAACCGCTCGAATCCTTCTCCGGTCGGCCAGCGGTCGAACGGGCCGATGGGGCTGATCTCCCAGGGTGGTGTCTGGTGCATCTTGCCGAAGGCGCCGGTGGAGTAGCCGTTGAGGCGCAGTACTTCGGCGAGGGGCGCGGCGGATGGTGGGCGCACGGCGGTGTATCCGGGGGTTGACGTGGCGAGGTTCGTCACGGTTCCCATGTTCACCGCGTGGTGATTGCGTCCGGTCATCAGTGACGCCCGGGTGGGGGAGCACAGCGCTGTGGTGTGGAAGCGGCTGTATTTGAGACCGCCTGCGGCGAGACGTTCCGCGGTAGGCATGGCGCAGGGTCCGCCGAACGCGCTCGAGGCGCCGAACCCCATGTCGTCGATCATTACCACGACCACGTTCGGGGCGCCTGCCGGTGGGCGGATCTGTGCGAGTGGCGGGTAGGAGGTGTCCCTGATGTCGAGCGTGGATGTCGTCCGTGGCCGGGGCTCGGGGATGGGCAGGGTCTTGCGGGCGGGGTCGAGGGGGCGGGCCATGTGGTGATCTCCTTGGTGAGCCGGTTCCGGGGCGTGGGCGCTACTTCAGGAGCCGTGGTTGTACGGCGGGACCCCAGGGCGACTCCTGCTCCCACCGGTGTGCGAGCCTCAGCAGGTCGGTCTCGGCGCGGTTGCGCGCGAGGACCTGTACGCCCATCGGAAGCCCGTCCTGGTTGAATCCCGCCGGCAAGTTCACCGCGGGGACGCCGAGCAGTGTCGCGATGGTGGTGACCTCCATCCACCGGTGATAGGACGACATGGCCGTCCCGTTCACTGCTCTTGGCCAGTCCGCCTCAACCTCGAAGGGGAATACCTGGGCGGAGGGAAGCACGATGAAGTCGTAGCTGTCGAAGAGCGTCAGGAACGCGTTGTACATCGCGGTCCGTTTCACCGATGCGTCGAACACATCCAGTGCCCCGACGGGCGGTCGGCCGTCGACGCCGTTGATCAGCCCCTCGATCTCGTAGACGGCCTCGGGTTTGAGCGCGGCCCGGGTTACCGGACTTTGGTAGAGGGGATAGAGCTGGGAGCCCGCCAGCCAGTGCCGGAAGGTCAGCCAGAGAGGCCACAGATCATCGGTGCCGTCGAATCCGGGCGCCGTCGGAAGCCCTGCACACGAGTGGACCGGCAGGCCGATCGACTCGAACACATCGAGAGCCCTGGTGCACAGGCCAAGTACGCCTGGCTCCATGGGGAGATAGCCGCCGAGGTCTCCCAGCCAGGCCACACGTGCGCCGGTGAAGTCGCGGTCCAGGCCGGAAGACGACGCGTCGGTCGGCTCCAGGGAGAGCGGGGCGTGGGGGTCGTAGCCGGACATGGTGTCCAGGAGCAGGGAGAGATCGGTGGTGGTCCGGGCGAGGGGACCGGCGACTGCGCCCTGTTGGACGAAGACGTCGGAGCCCGCTGAGGGAACCCGGCCGAAGGACGGGCGCAGGCCGAGAACGTTGTTCCAGGCCGCCGGGTTCCTCAGTGACCCCATGAAGTCGCTGCCATCGGCGACCGGCAGCATGTGCAGAGCCACCGCGACGGCCGCGCCTCCGCTGCTGCCGCCTGCTGACCGGCCTTGGTGGTAGGCGTTGCGGGTCACGCCGAACACGTCGTTGTAGGTGTGTGAACCCAGCCCGAACTCCGGGACGTTGGTCTTGCCGATGAAGATGGCTCCCGCCGCCCGAATACGCGCGATGTGCAGCGAGTCGCTCTGTGCTTCCGGCAGATCGAACTCGCCACGGAAGAATCCCCGGGTCGTCTTGAATCCGGCCGCGTCGGCGGTGTCTTTGACGGCGTGTGGGAAGCCGTGCATCCACCCCATGTCGCGGCCTTGTGCCAGCAGCCGGTCCTTCTCCAGGGCCTCACGCAGAAGCTCGTCCCGCGGGCGAAGGCTGACGATGGCATTGACTGCGGGGTTGATTGCCTCGATGTGATCGAGGTGGGCGTTCATCACCTCCACGCACGACACCTGCTTTTGGTGAATCGCTTCCGACAGCGCGGAGGCTTGGAGCAGGACGATGTCGTTCGCCCGATGGGCCGGGAGGTCCGGATTGTTCGTGGCCATCGTGATGTGTTCCTTTTGCCGCGTGAGCTCTGAGGTCAAGGCGTCGGGCCGGTACTGGAGGTTGATGCTTCGATATGGGCGCGCGGGCGAGCGCTGTCGCGGATGTAGGGCCGGTAGATCAGTGAGATGAAGGCGGTGTTGGCGACCATCACCACGACGAGGAGCCAGAAGAATGTCTGCTTCAGTCCGATGTGCTCGCCGAGGTATCCGGCCAGGAGGGTGAAGATCACCCAAGCGATCGCGTCCGTGACCGAGAGTTTCAAGGCGAAGGCCAAGGCACGGAGTTCCAGCGGTACGACGGCCATGATCATGGGTGTTTGCACGACCGGGGTGATGCCCTGGAGACCGCCGAGAACCGCGAACAGCGCGGCCACCACTACCAGCGAGTGCCAGGGGAACTGGGTTGTGACGAACGCGACGGCCGCGAAGGCTGCATGGGCCAGCTGGAACATGGCGACGCGGCCGGCGCGGGGGTGGCGCCGGTGTACCCGATCGGCGATGTGACCGCCGATGATCGTGCCGAGGAAGTAGCCGACTCCGTAGGGCAACATGGCCAGTGAAGCCTGCGCGTTGGAGAATCCGAGGACCTCCACCAGGAACACCACGCCGAATGCGACGAACAACAGCTGGGTGGAGAGCAGTCGTTGCAGCAGGATCAGGGCGAACGAGCGGATCTTGAGCAACTGGTCGACATCGGCCCACTTGATTCCTCGGTCCGATGCGCCGTGCGGCGGTGGTGTGGCGCGGCGGTCGGAGGCGCCGATGCCCGGGTCCCTGAAGGTGACCAGCACCGCGATGCCGACCAGCATGCACAGAACTCCGCAGATGGTGTATCCCCACCGCCAGCCGTTGCCGAAGCGGGAGAGCTGCCCGAACAGGGGTGCGCTGGCGGCGGAGATCAGCGCGAGAGATCCGTAGAGGTAACCCATGGCGCGACCCCGGCGGTCGTCGCCGTACAAGTCGCCGACCAGTGCGGCGGCCAGCGGTGCGACGCCGGCAAATCCTGCTGCGGCCACCAGGTGCAGCAGCATCAGCTGTGCGAGGTTCTGTGAGGCACCGGCCCCCGCGATGAAGGCACCCGCTCCGGCCGTGGACACACCGAGAACGAAGGTGCGACTCGTGCGGCGTGCCACGGAAACCCACAGCGGTCCCGTTGCCACGCCGATCAGCTTGGCACCCGCGACCAGCCAGCTGAGCGCGGAGAGGGACAGTCCCAAGGCGGTCTGCACAGCAGGGAAGAGGACCGAGACCACGCTTGCCTCGGTGTTGTCCGTCGCGGAGGCGGCAGCCAGTAGCGTCATGTTGCGCCGACGGTGAGCAGGCGCCGGGACGTCGGCCGGGGGCGTGGACGCGGGGAGTCCAGGTTCGGGAAGGACACCGTTGGATGTGTCCACGGCGGTAGCTCCTTGAGTCGATGCATCCGCGCGGACGAATGCTGCGGAGTCCGGGCGGCCCGGGGGTGGTGGGGGAGTGCTCCGGTCGGAGTCGCCGTGTCATGCACCCCCGACACCCGGATTACCTAGGTGGCCGAGTAGCGAGCGCTGCCACCCCTGAGGTAGTTCATCTCGCCCAACTGCTGTGTCTCGGCCAGTGCTTTGGTCACCTCGACCAAGGTGACCGCGTCGAGTACCGAGTGGAACTGGCCTTCCTCGGTGAAGTTGATGTTCGCGCCGTTGACGATGAAGAGGACTTCGGTGTCCTCGGTGTTCGTCTCGGGGGCGTAGAACTGGTGCACGGACGCACCGGGCTCATACAAGTAGGAGCCTGCTACCTGAGGCTGGTCCGGGTATTCCCGGTACGCCCACCTGCCCTTCAGCGTGAAGCCATGGACGGCACCGGTGTGCAGATGCATCGGCAATTCGGCGCCGGGGGAGAAGTAGGCCATCACGACCCAGATTCCGGCCTCGGGATCCAGGAAGAGCGGCTGATAGCTGACGCCGGTCCCCAGCGCGTCCTTGATGATCGGAATGTCGTTGACGCTTGCCGTGAGCAACTCGCCCTGGGGAAGGGCGATGACGGGCAGCGCGGCAGCGGCGGTCGGCTTGGGCGCGGTCACGGGAATCTCCGTTCGTGGGTGGTGGCTTGCGTGCTTGGAAGGTGTCGTCCCCGCTGTCATCCCAGGGCTCCGCGGACGAGAGCGATGACGGAGTCGGCTTCCTCGTCGCTGAGGGTGAGGACTGGGCGGAACGGCACGACGAGGTCGCTGCCGGAGGGGATGACGAGCACGCCGGCTTCGAGCAGCTGCACTGCTGTGGCCAGAGGAGTCTGCGTACGCAGGCCCATGTTCGTGCCGATCTGTGAGAACTCGAAGGGTGCGCCGGCGAACCCATCGGTGAAGCGCTGCGCGAGGTGGTCCACGCGTGCGAGGAACCCCGCATCCATGGTCAGGTCCAGGACAGCTGCCGCGATGACACAGCCGATGTCCGTTCCCGCGTAGGTCGATTCGTGCGGAACCAGCTGGTCCTGGGTGTACGAGGCCCAGATCGGCTCGGCCATCACCGCGGCCGATATGGGGTACACCCCGCCGCCGAGCCCTTTGCCGGTGGTGAGCACATCCGGCAGCAGGTCGTGCTGCTGGTACTGCCACACGACCCCGCCGCCACACGATCCGAGCCCGGTCTGCGTCTCGTCGACGATCATTACCGTGCCTTGCTCGTCGCAGATCCTGCGGACTCCCTCGAGATAGCCGGGCGCGGGCACCGGGTATCCGCCTTGAGCGGGCGTCGGCTCGATGACCACGGCGGCCGTCTCGCGGCTCACCGCGCGCCGCATCGCATCGAGATCGTTGAACGGCACCATCGTCACGTCGGTACTTGCGACGAGGTATCGCTCGCGATGGTGAGCGCTGATCCCGCTCAGGCTCAGACAGAGGTCTGTCGCGCCGTGGTAGGAGTTCTGGGCGATCGACACGAGCTTGGTGCGGCGGGTGTGGGCGCGGGCGGCGTGCACGGCGATCTCGATCGCGTCCGCCCCGCCGACGCCGAACGTCACACCGGACAATGCGTGGTGTGTGCTTTCGGCCAGCTTCTCCGCCAGCCTCGCCCGGTATCCGGAGGCGAGGGCCCAGGCGCCGGAGTCGACGTGGTCGATGGCCTCGCGGTATGCCGCGACCACGGCCGGATGGCGGTGCCCCAGGTTGAACTTCGATCCTTGCCGCCAGCAGTCCCAATACCATTCCCCGCTGTAGGTGTCCTGGACCTGTGCTCCCTTGCGCTCACCGAGGTGGAGGTTTATCTGCGGGGGCAGGAGCGCGATGTGGGAGGCGCTGACGTGGCGCGCGTAAGCCGCGTCGTTCTCGGCCGCCGTGCCGTACGGCGGATAGAGTTTCCCGCCCTTCGTGGTGGGCTGTGCCATGGATTTCTCCTCTTGCGTTTCGGATCGCTGCGGTGGCATCAGCGCAGGGGTGACGTCAGCTCTTCGTGGTGGTCGAGCATCGCCATCTCCCGGAGGGGCAGTGGCAGGCAGTCGAGGATGTGGTGCAGCGACGCGGTCTCCCTGCCGGGTGCGATGCTCGCCCCGACGGTGACGCGCAGCTGCTCCGGTGTGATGTCGTGGGGCAGAGAGCGCAGTTCCTCGATCCGCTCGGCTGACAGCAATGGCTTGCGCGTGGGTGCAGCGATTGCGGCAGCACGGAGCACGGTGAGCAGGTCGTCCAGGTACTTGCCGTGCCCCGCGGTCATCGTGAAGTGAATGCTCGGTGGTACGCCCGGCTGGGAGAGCTGGGGCTGCATCTCCCACCCCCGCGTGCCCAACTCGTCGACGAGCGCGAAGAAGCCGCTGCCTGTGGTCGTCACGGCGAGGAGCGTCGACTCGGGTTTCCCGAGCACGGCCAGCCCGTCGATCTGCGAGACCTCGTCCGCGAGGCCCTGGGTGAGCTCGAGCGACTCCTCCGCGAGCCGCAGGTACCCGTCTCTGCCCAGATGCCGCATGACCGCCCACGCCGCAGCCAGCAGGCCGCCCGGCTTAGAGCTTTGGACCGTCGAGTTGGCGATCGGATAGCCGGTCCAGCCCGCGTGCGCGAAGTACTGCGGGCGTCGCAGCTCGCGGTCGCGGTATAGGACCAGCGAGCACCCCTTCGTCGTGTATCCGTACTTCTGCAGGTCGACCGTGATCGAGCTGACGCCGTCGACACGGAAGTCCCACGGCGGTACCGACTGGCCGAGCATCTCCTTGAAGGGCAGAATCCAACCGCCGATGCACGCGTCGACGTGCAGGCGGACGCTCCGTTCCCGGCAGAATTCAGCGACGTCGTCGATCGGGTCGATGACTCCGTGGGCGTATTGCGGGGCCGACAGGACGACGAGCACGGTGGCGGCGTCGACGGCATCACGGACCGCGCCCACGTCGGCTCGGAACGAGCAGGGATCCATCGGAGTGACGTCGACAGCCACCCCGAGGTAGTGCGCCGCCTTCCACCAGGCCGCGTGCGCCGAGACCGGGAGAACCACTCGCGGTTCGGCTATGTCGGGCCGCGCGTCACGGGCGGATTTGAGCGCCAGGAGACAGCTTTCGCTTCCGCCGCTCGTCCAGTTCCCGGTGGCGCCGGGGCCGCCGTGCAACAGGTCCGTGGCCACGCCCACGACCTCGCGCTCCATCGCGTAGAGGCTGGGGAAAGCCGTCGAGTAGAGCGGGTTGACCTGGAGGTACATGCCGAACGCGTCGGTCGCGAGTTGTTCGACCGTGGCCATCCCGGTGCTGTAGGTGTTGACCATTCCCGGGCGGTCCGCATTCGGTGCGTCCTCGCGGTGCCGACGGGCGAGCTCCGCCAGTACATCTTCCGCGGGAATGCCATTGTCGAGAATCACCACGGGGTCCTTTTGCCGACGTCAGACGGGTGCTCCGTCCTGCCGACCATTCAACGCAGCCTGGATCACTAAGATCCAATAGAGAAAACGGGGCTCTCGACAACCAAGACCTATGGCTGCAGGCGAGCCAGTCCAGGCAGGGTGGGCAGAATGCAGATTCATCAGGTCGAGCACTTCGTCGCCGCCGCGGATCACGGAGGAGTCCGCCACGCAGCCGAGGCCCTCGGGCTCACGCAGCAGGCGGTCTCCCGCAGCGTCGCCGCTCTCGAGCGGGAACTCGGCCTCACATTGTTCGAACGCCTCGGTCACGGCGTCGCCCTGACCTCCGCCGGCCGGATCTTCCTAGGATCCGCGCGGCGGATCGTTCGAGAGGCCCGCATCGAACCGAGTCTGGACAGCGGGCTGTTGGAGATCGCCACGTGGGGCCCCCTCGCCACCCACCCGACCGCCACCCTCCTCGCGCGCCTGCATCGCGAGCAGCCCACGATGCGTTCCAGGATCGAGCAGGCCGCAGACGAGGAATCGGTATGCCGCCTGGTGAGAGCGGGGCACTGCGACATTGGAACGGTTCTTCTTCCGTCGCTGTGGCTGCACGACCTGACAGCGATTCCGCTGGGACATCTCAAGGAATGGCTCATCCTTCCGCCCGGCACCCGGATCGATCCGGGCCCGGTGACCTGGAGCGCGGTCGCCGAGCACGATCTCGTCGTCCCGTCCGCGGGAACATCAATTTCATTCGTGGGGCAGGAACTCGCGGGCACAGGAGTCGAACTCAAGCTGGGTGTACGCAGCGCACACCGCGAGGCGCAGGTGTCGTTGGTGCTCGCCGGAGCGGGGGCCGCGCTGGTGACGCAGCGCTACGCCGAGATGGCCCAGGCCCGGGGCGCGGTGATCCGTGAACTCGATCTGCGGTTCGCCCGGCAGATCGGCATCGTCCATCGCCGTGACGGTCGATCGCCGCTCGTCGAACGGTTCACCGAGCTCGCCGTGGCTCAGCGCCCGCCGCGATGACCGCGAGCAGCGCCTCCAGGGCCGGTGAGCCCGGACCCGCGCGATGCGCCAGGAACAATCGGCGCTCGATGGGTGGAGCTGTCTCGCGCACCGTAAGCCCTTGTTCAGCTGCAGCGGCCGCCATGCCCGGCGCCAGGATCGCCGCTCCCACACCGTCGAGGACCAGCGGCCAGATCATCTCCCGCGCTCCGCACTCGCAGACCACCGCTGGGCTGACCCCACGGCGTGCGAACGCCGCGTCGACACGGAGTCTGTCGGGTGTTCCGGGTGGAGTGAGGATCATCGGCACTGAGGCGAGACACTCGAGAGAGACAGGGGTGTCCGACAATTCGAACCGCGCAGCCGCGACGAGGAGCAGCCGCTGTGTGCCGAGCGCACGGGACGTGAGGGCGCTGGTTCCCGTTGGAACCGCGGACAGCTCGGCATCGCAACGTCCGGTCTGCAGTGCGCGGAACGGCGCGCCCGCTGCCCCCGAGTCGACGATCTCGACAACGACCCCCGGATACGCCTGCCGAAACCGGCCGATCATCGCCGCCAGCGGATCATCCACCAGGTCGCCCGCCGCCGCGATCGAGAGGGTCCCTGTCTGCAAACTTCGGACTTCTTTCATGACCCGACTCGCATCCGCAACGCTCGCGACCAGTCTCTCGGCGGCAGGGACGAGAGCCCGCCCCGACTCCGAGAGCACGAGCCCCCGCGCAGAGCGGACGAACAGAGGCATCCCAAGATCTTTCTCGAGAGCACGGATCGACAACGAGAGCGATGGTTGGGCGAGGTAGAGCGCCGCTGCCGCACGGGTGATGCCTCCATGCTTCACGACGGCGAGGAAGTGCTCGGCGTGGCGGACATCCATGGGTCTCCTCGGCCGTGCCACCAGACATCAGACATCTAACGATCGATCCGCCACCTCGGTTCCCACGGGACCGGGACCGTCTGGAGACGTCACTGGCCGGCCACCACGACCTGACCGTGGACCACGCACTGACCGACTACGGCGTTGCGTGGACCGTGACCCGCACCATCGACACCGGCATGCCGCTCCACGACGATCGGATCGCGGACGCGTTGACGGACAGTGTTGTCGGTCCGGGCCTGATGCTCCTCGATCACGACTGCACCCCTGAAGTCTGCACGCTTCGCTTCACACCCGACGCTCCTCCCCTGCTTGCCGACGATGACGCTTCACCGCCGCAGAACCAACCATGCGTCAGGTCGTTGGTCGACCCGAATGCCGTTCGCACGCAATGCGGTTCGTGCTGGACGCTGCGATCTGCGTCGCAGCTGTGGACTGTCTTCGCCGGCCCACCTCGATGGGATCGACATCGTCGCCCTCGGGGCGAACGACGACCTGGGCCTAATGCGGATCGACCCGAACGTCGGCACGTTGGTGCCCCGCCCCCTGGCGCACGCAGCCGGGGAGGAGCCGGGCCGGTTGTGAAGCAACCTCGCCCGCTGAGCCGGGAGGTCATCGAGGGGTTCAAGGGTTACGTGGCAGCCTTGCCCGAGGTGCTGTCGGTGTTCGTCGTCGCGGGCAGCGAGGACTTCCTGGTCCACGTCGCCGTCGAGGACGTCGATCACCTGCACACCGTCCTGATGGACCGCTTCAGCCAGCGCCGGAGATCGTCAACTTCCGCAGCTCAGTGATCTACCAGCACGTCAGCACACCCGTTGTCGCACCCCTCGACGGCGCCACCGCGTAGCGGGCAATGAGCCCCATGGTCGCGCGGCACCACCGTCATCTTGCGCACGCTGATGCGCCGCGCGACCAGTCTCGCTCCGCTGACGTACAAGTGTCGGTTCGGGCCCGAAGGGAACTGACCGCAGAGCATCCCTGTCCAGCGGGCCACGGGCGGCACTGCGCCTCAGCGCCGATTGTCGCCAGGGGCGAGGAGACTGGTCAGCTCGGCGATGGCTTCCGGGGACGGTTTGAAGTAGCGGCGGACGTTCTCCGGCTTCTTGTGCCGGGACTTCGCCATGAGCATCGGCAGCGAGGCGCCCTGCTCGCCGAGATAGGTCCGGGCAGAGTGCCGGTACTCGTGCAGGTCCCAGCCGGTTCCCGGCCCGCGCGCGGCGGTGTGTTGGTCCAGCAGCGCGCGGGCCTGGCCGTATGACAGGCGGGCCTGCTCGGTGTCCGGGCAGATGTCCCGGGGGCTGACCACCTTCCCGGGGCCGGGGCGGCGGTGGGCGACGAACACCGGGCCCCGGGTCCGGCTCTTCAGTAGGCGGGGCAGGAAGTGGACCTGGTGGTTGCCCCGCTGGCTGGACCGGATGCTGCCCGATCTTGATATTGAGGGGGCCAAGTTGAAGCGACCGGAGCGGATCGAGGACAGGGAATCAGTACGGGCCGCCGGCTAGACCGCCGAACCCGCAAGCGCCCAGCTTCCTTCCTCCCTCCAGAAGAGCCGTGACCGTGTACGCCGGGGTGTCCCACCATGAGCTTGGCGTCTAGCCGTAGCCGCGTGCAGTCGTGGCGCACGAGTGAAGCGAGCCGAGGGCGGCGGGTGTCCGCGGCCGTGCCGCACGGCGGGTCGGCTGGGTCCGGACGCCGTTCGCTCGGTGCGGCGGGTCAGCGGTGGCGCCAGGTTTGGCGCAGGCGCAGGACTTCGGTGGCCCAGTGGGCGGGAAGGTCTGGTTCGGGTATGCGTTCGCGGCCGAGGCTGAAGCAGACGTGGCGGTAGAGCCAGTGCAGCGAGGCGTCTGCGCTCGCGACGAGTGTGGACAGCAGCGGTTCACCGGCCGGTGTCTCCCGGTCGACGGCGACCAGGAGTTCACCTTGGTCGTCCGGGTGTATGTGCGGCAGCCCGCCCGCCATCCGCAGCCGCAGGTCACCCCACGTCAGAAGTGAGCCGCCGCTGCGCGCCGCGTCCTTGAGGACGTCCCGGGCGATGGAGGCCAGCTTGTCGATGGTCTCGATCGGCAGACGGTCCGGGGGAGACGGTGTGGTGGCCTTGGGGCCGGGGACAGTCTTGACCGGGACCGCCGCGCACGGTGGGGCACGGTGCGGCGTGCTCGAGGTGCGGGCCTTGAGCTGGCGCTTCCACCGCTTGACCTGAACCTCTTCGGGCACCGCCAGGCGCCGGTCCAGCTGACGGCGCAGCGAGCCGATCTCGTCGAGGAACGCGGCGAGCCGCTCGGTGGCCAGGCTGTTGCCGGCGCGGCCGAGTTCGGCGAGGACTTGACGGATACGGCGCAGGATCAGGTCCGTGTTGGGATCCTGTTCCTGGCACCACGCCTTCACCTCGCGCATCAACGGCGTGTAGGTGGCACGGTCTTCCGGCGACAGACGCCGGCCGTAGATGGGTCCGGCCAAGTGGCGTGCGGTCTGGACCGCAGCCAGGTCGCCGGCCTCCTGCGCGGCACGCATCTCCTTCACGAGCCAGGCGAACTCCGCCCCGGCTTCTGCGAAGGCGGCCAGATCGGAGGGCGGAGCACCGCTGGATGACGGGTGGGTCGCCGGTAGGGAGGCTCCGTCGTCTAAAGTGGCCGATTCGCCGTTGACCTGGGATTCCAGGCGGGCAAGCGCCGTGTGGAGATCCTGCGGCAGGGGGCCGGGGCAGCGTCGTTTGAGAATCTTCGAGTGGGCCAGGGCGCTGCGCAGGACGAGAGGCGTAGGGGCGGGGCAGGCCGTCGCGAGGTCCGTGAACAAGGTGCGCAGCGCCGCGTGGGCGGCTGCCGATTCACGGCTGTTGATCCAGGTCTGCAGGTCGGTGCGGAGCAGCAGGAGGTTCTGCCGTGGCTCGCCGGACAGGCGATCCGTGGCGATCCGTGAGACCTCCTGGTGGATCCGTCCGGCCTCGTTCAGATCGTCGGCATCACGGGCCTGCTTGAACAGCTGCGTCAGACGGGCGATGTCCGCTGCCGCCTGCGCCTGGAACGTGTGCTGGTCCTGTCTCGGCGAGACGGGGCTCTTCGCGGCGGGCGGGACGGCGGGCGTGCTCTTCTTCGCGGGAGCAGACGCCGGCAGAGGGTGGCCGATGAGGCGGTCGAGGTCGTCCAGGAGCCGCTCGCTCTCGCGTTGCCACGCGCGCAGCTCCTGCCTGCGTTGCCGGACACTCTCGTAGAGCCGCTGATGCTGCTCGCCGTTCTTGACCGTGGTGGCCAGGCGGGCGGCGCGACGGCCGGTGGCGCGGGGCAACGTGCCACGGCCCACGGCCAACTGGGCCTTGAGGAGGTCCAGTTGTTGCTGCGCGGCCCGCGCTTCCGCGGGGCGGGGCGCCTCCGTAACGGCAGCGGACGCCGGTAAGGGAGGAGCGCGGTGGCCGTATGCCGTATGCGCCGCGCGGATCTGCCCCTCGCTCCACCGGTTCAGCGCGGACTCCGAGGCCGGGGCGCCGACTTGGAGAAGGCGCAGCACAGTGGCCAGATAGGACAGGGGGCGGCCGGAGGGCGCGCGGACCAGGACGCACAACAGCGACCGGCTCCGGGCTGGCGGCTTGTCGACCTCCACGAGGAGGTCCCGGCGCTTGGGGTCGGGCAGGTGCGCGAGATCCAGGCCGACCCGCTCGGCCAGCTGTTTCCACGTGGTGGTAGCTCCCTCCCGCGCCACGTCCTCGAGAGCCCGCCGCAACACAGTCGCGTTGCGACTGCCGTGGGACTGCATCGGAACGGTGGGGGCAGGGGCGGCCCGTATGGCGGGCTTCGGCGCGGGCAGGGGATCGTCCAGCGCGACGGGGGGACGCCACAGGCCGGTGCGTTCCGCGTCCAGGCCCTTGAGCTGGATGAGGCTGTCCGCGCGCACCGCCCAGCGGGCGCTCTCGCCGGGCCGGTCGGCTTCGGTGACCAGCAGGCGCACCGCGCCCGCCAGCCGGTACACGTACTGCTCGGTGGGGCGGGGGGTGTCGTGGGGCAAGGAGAGTTGGGCCTTGAGGATCCGGTGTCCGGCCGGTTTGATGAAGCCGGATATCAGGTACCGGCCGCCCTCCACGAGGGACGAGTCGGTGTCGGGCCGGGCCTCGCCGTCGATTGCGAAGACGATCTCGGCGCCGCGCAGCGGCAGGCTGCTGGCCACGGCGTCGTGACGCGCGGCGCCCTCGCGGATCAGCCCGCGACTGCGCAGTTCATCGAGGGCGGGGGTGATGAGGCCGTCGCCGGTCATCCGGCACTGCTCGAGCGGCGACCAGGCGACGGGGCGGTTCTCGGTGACGGTGCCGATCAGAACCCGGCGGCTGTTGCCGTCGGTTTCGCACCGCACCCGCAGGGCATAGCCGTAGCGGGCCGTCATATCCCGGGTGATGGCGCTCTCCAGCCCGAAGACCCACTCGACGTGCCCTTCCTTGGCGGCCAGGCTGTCCGCCGTTCCACGCCAGCTGCGGTAGTCGGTGGGCCGCAGCTCGAAGCGCAGGCGTTGATTCGTGGCACGCAGCACGAAGTCCACAGCATCCCCGGGGCCGTGCCCGAGGCTGCGCAACTCGGCCTGCGTCGCGTGACCCTGGCCTGCCAGCCACTGCGTCACGTGCGCCTTGACGAACAGATGATCGGCGCTGTCGACGCCGTTGGCCGTGCGATGACAAGCCACCCGGCTTCCGTCGCGGTCCGGGAAATGGGAGAAGTGACAGACCTTCGTTTCGTAGCGCTTGGTCATCAGCCGCTCGCCGCAACCACCGAGCAGCGTCCCGCACCAGAAGGCATCCTTGCCGAACTGGCGGCGGAACTCATCCAGATTGTGCGGCTCCTCGGGCAGGATGATCGGCTGGTCCGAATCCCGGCCTCCCATAACCGCGGTCTGGACGAGACGGAAGTCGATCTGCGCCACCAGCAGTTCCTCCGAAAACAGTCAGCACCCATCTACCCAAGGAGGCACACCCCCAGCGCGGACACCGTGCCCGGAGCACCCCTGGTGCCCGCGCACCTTGGAACGGCGCAGGAGATGAGCGCGCCCGATAAGAATATCTGTCGCGTCGGACAATGCGTCAGGTGTGGTGTGCATTGCCTCCCGGAAATTCCTAGGCGGGCTCCGGTGAGTTGATGTGCGCGGCGCGTCGGGAGTCCGAGCCCGAGAAGGCCCGCAGGTTTCTCGCTGCACCGCCGAGAGGCGGGGCGGCGGTCCCCGGGCCTCCGCCTCCGCTGACACGGCGCGATCGTCGCCTGCGCGTCTGGTACCGGCCGCGGCTGGAGGGGGAAGTGCGGCACACGAGACTTACGTCTTCTCCTGGTGGCCGGATGGCATCATCGCGTGTCCCTGTGTCGGGGCAGCAGGCTCATCAGCTTGCGAGTGAATCGGTGTATCTGTGGCGCGACGGTGTTCTCTGGCGTGACGAGGACCTGGTCTAAGGAGGGCCACTTGATCGCGGCTAAGCAGTATGCGGTGGATTTGGTGAGGCCGGCGGCCTCGTAGGGCGGGCCACTGGGCTGTCTGTCAATGCCGATCACGGGTGGACGTGGATTCAGCTCATCGTTGTCCCGTCCAGGGCAGGTTCACTGCCGGTTCGGACGAAGTCTCCCGGGAGCGGTCGGGTCATGCGGTCGCACTGAGGGCAGTGGGACGGTTGCGTAGCACCGTTCCGGACGGGGGCCTGACTCATGACATCTTTGACCGAAGTGTCTTGTCACGGACGTGTCGACTGCCGTTGCGGGATGGTGCCTGCTGTCACCGAGCCACAGGGCGTGTCCCAATAGGGGCCTTGCTGTCTTTCAGGCGCCATCACGGTTCAGACCGCCCGGCCGGGCCGGTGCCAGCCACCCAGCACGTCACCACGCGGGAGGCACACCATCATGACGACCAGACAGCGCAGCACCTCTTCCAGCAGCACGGACCCGCCCTCTCGGGGCGAGGTCGTCCTGGGGGTGGACACACACGGCGAGGTTCATGTCGCCGCGGTGGTCTGCCCGTTGGGCCAGGTCCTGGGCACCAAGTCCTTTCCGGCCACAGCGGTCGGCTACCGTCGGCTGCTCGCCTGGGCCCGCAAGTCAGGGACGGTGCGGCGGGCCGGAGTGGAGGGCACCGGCACCTTCGGCGCGGGCCTGTCGCGCTACCTGCTGGCGCAGCATGTCGTGGTGTTCGAGGTGAACCGGCCCGACCGCTCGGCCCGCCGTCTGCTGGGGAAGTCGGACCCGCTCGACGCACAGGCCGCCGCGCGAGCCGTGCTCAGCGGTCGCGCCACGGCCCGTGCCAAGACCGGCGATGGTCCGGTGCAAAGTGCTCGGATGTTCAAACTCGCCAAGGATTCCGCGGTCAAGTCCCGCACCCAGGCGATCAACCAGCTCAAGGCCGTTCTGGTCGTAGCCGACCCGGCCCTGCGGGAACGGCTGTCCGGCCTGGGCAACCGCGAGCTGTTCCGCACCTGCGCCCGGCTCAGCCCGCGCGGGGGCTGGGTTGGCGGGAGCGATGAGGACCCTGTAGCCGAGGCCACTCGCATGACGCTGAGCATGCTGGCTCAGCGCATCGAGCAGCTCACCGGGCAGATTGACGAGCTGAATCAGCGACTGACCGGGCTCGTTGAACGCCATGCCCCGCAGCTGCTCGCACCGGTGGGTATCGGTCCGGACAGCGCCGTCACGCTCCTGATCACCATGGGGGACAATCCCGAACGCGTGCACACCGAGGCATCGTTCGCCGCCCTGTGCGGAGTCAGCCCCGTCGAGTACTCCTCGGGCCGCCGGAGCTCGCGCCGGCTCAACCACGGCGGAGACCGGAAGGCGAACGCCGCCCTGCACCGCATCGTGTTCACAAGGCTGCGCCACGACCCGCGCACGCAGGCGTACTACGAACGCCGCACCCGGGAGGGCAAGACTCGTCGTGAGATCATCAGGTGCCTCAAGCGATATGCCGCCCGCGAGGTATTCAACCTGGTCAAAACGGTATCCAGCGACCCCCTGTTATAGGGGCGTCCGTGACAGATGAGAGGCTCAGGCGAGTGAGTGAGACACCGAAGAGCACCCTGCAATACCGCTTTGACGGGCCAGAAGACGCCCCCGTCCTGATCTTGGGTCCCTCACTGGGTACCACATGGCACATGTGGGACCGGCAGGTGCCCGAGCTGGTCAAGCAGTGGCGGGTGTTCCGCTTCGACATGCCGGGACACGGGGGCGCCCCCGCGCACCCCTGCGGCTCCGTCGGCGAGCTCGCCCAGCGGCTCCTCGCCACCCTCGACGCGGTCGGCGTGCAGCGCTTCGGCTACGCGGGCTGCGCGTTCGGCGGCGCGATCGGCGCCGAGCTCGCCCTGCGGCACCCGCAGCGCGTCGCTTCCCTGGCGCTGATATCCGCATCGCCGCGCTTCGGCAGCGCCGACGAGTTCCGCCAGCGCGGGGTGATCGTGCGGAGCAACGGTCTGGACCCCATCGCGCGTACGTCCCCCGAGCGCTGGTTCACGCCCGGCTTCGCCGCCGCGCAGCCCGCGATCACCGACTGGGCCGTACAGATGGTGCGGACGACCGACCCCGGCTGCTACATCGCCGCCTGCGAGGCACTCGCCGCCTTCGACGTGCGCGCCGAGCTGAACCGGATCAGCGTGCCCGCCCTCGTCCTGGTCGGGTCGGAGGACCAGGTCACCGGGCAGGGCGAGGCCCGCACCCTCGTCGCCGGGATACCGGACGCCCGCCTCGCCGTCGTGCCGGGGGCCTCGCACCTCGCCCCCGTCGAGCAGCCCGCCGCCGTCACCGACCTTCTCGTACGCCACTTCTCCACCGCCTGGCTCGCGAACGACGCCACCGGGTCGCACGCGGCGATCAGCGCGACGCCCCCCAAGCCGGTGCTCGCCCCGCCGCCGCCCGTCTTCCCCGTGGCCGAGATCGGGCCCATGGAGCAGCCCGAGGCCGTGGGCGGCGGACGCCCCGACCCGTACGACGCGGGGATCAAGGTCCGCCGCGAGGTGCTCGGTGACGCGCACGTCGACCGCGCGCTCGCCGCGGCCGAGGACTTCTCCACGGACTTCCAGGAACTCATCACGCGCTACGCGTGGGGCGAGGTCTGGAACCGGCCCGGCCTCGACCGGCGCTCCCGCAGCTGTGTCACCCTCACCGCGCTCGTCGCGGGCGGCCACCTCGACGAGCTCGCCTTCCACACCCGCGCCGCCCTGCGCAACGGCCTCACCCCGCAGGAGATCAAGGAAGTGCTGCTCCAGGCCGCCGTCTACTGCGGCGTACCCGCGGCGAACTCCGCCTTCAAGGTCGCCCAGGCCGTGATCCGCGAGGAAACCACGCCCCAGGAGTGAGGCATAGCAGGATGGGGGCATGACGACTGCCGCGAAGCGCATCAAGCTCACGAAGAAGACGCACGCTTGTGTCCGCCTGGAGCGGGACGGCCGAAGGCTCGTCATCGACCCGGGTGCGTTCAGCGAGGAGGACGCGGCGCTCGGCGCCGACGCGATCCTCGTCACGCACGAGCACCCCGACCATTTCAGCGAGGACCGGCTGCGCGCCGGCATGGAGGCCAACCCGGCCGCCGAGATCTGGACCCTGCGCTCCGTCGCGGAGAAGATCTCGGCCGCCTTCCCGGGGCGGGTGCACACCGTCGGGCACGGCGACACCTTCACGGCCGCCGGGTTCGACGTGCAGGTGCACGGCGAGCTGCACGCCGTGATCCACCCGGACATCCCGCGCATCACCAACGTCGGATATCTGGTGGACGGTTCCGTCTTCCACCCGGGCGACGCGCTGACCGTGCCCGAGCAGCCGGTGGACACGCTGATGCTGCCCGTGATGGCACCCTGGAGCAAGATCTCCGAGGTCATCGACTACGTGCGCGAGCTCAAGCCGCAGCGTGCCTACGACATCCACGACGCCCTGCTCACGGACCTGGCCCGGCCGATCTACGACGCGCAGATCGGGTCGCTCGGCGGCGCCGAGCACCTGCGGCTCACGCCGGGGGAGTCCGCCGAGCTGTGACCGCCCGGCCCGAGGGTGTCAGTGGCGCCCGGTAGGTTGTGAAGCATGCGCATTGCCACCTGGAACGTGAACTCGATCACCGCTCGGCTGCCGAGGCTGCTCGCCTGGCTGGAGAGCAGCGGTACGGATGTGCTGTGCATCCAGGAGACCAAGACCACCGCCGAGCAGTTCCCCGCCGACGGGCTCCGCGAGCTCGGGTACGAGTCGGCGGTGAACGCGACGGGCCGGTGGAACGGAGTCGCGCTGCTCTCCAAGGTGGGCCTGGACGACGTGACGGTCGGCCTGCCCGGCGGTCCCGATTACGACGGGGTCCAGGAGCCGCGCGCGATCTCCGCGACCTGCGGCCCGGCGCGCGTCTGGTCGGTCTATGTGCCCAACGGCCGCGAGGTGGACCACGCGCACTACGCGTACAAGCTGCGCTGGTTCGAGGCGCTGAAGGCCTCGGTCGCCGCCGACGCCGCGGGCGCGCGGCCTTTCGCGGTCCTCGGGGACTTCAACGTGGCGCCGACCGACGCGGACGTGTGGGACCCGGCCCTGTTCGAGGGCGCCACGCACGTGACCCCCGCAGAGCGCGCGGCGCTCGCCGCGCTGCGGGACGCGGGGCTCTCGGACGTCGTGCCGCGGCCCCTGAAGTACGACCACCCCTTCACGTACTGGGACTACCGCCAGCTCGGCTTCCCCAAGAACAAGGGAATGCGCATCGACCTGGTGTACGGGAACGAGGCGTTCGCGAAGGCCGTGACGGATTCGTACGTGGACCGCGAGGAGCGCAAGGGCAAGGGCGCTTCGGACCACGCGCCGGTCGTGGTGGACCTGGAGCTCTAGACGGCGAGGGGGAGGGGGACGAGGAGGCGGCGGGGCCGGACCGGACCGCGTCCAGGCCCCGCCTCCTCCCCCCGCCCCCTCGTGCTCGGCCGCTACTCCGGGACGAGCGCCCCCAGGTCCACCGACTCCGCGATCGCCGCGAGCCCCGCGTCGCCGGGATGCAGATGGTCCCCGCTGTCGTACGCGGCCAGGATCCGCGCCGGATTCCCCGGGTCCCGCAGGACCGCGTCGAAGTCCAGGACGGCGTCGAAGTCGTCGCCGTGCCGCAGGTAGTCGTTGACCTTCATGCGCTCCGCGTCCGCCGCCGCCGTGCACAGGGACTCTCCCTGGCAGGGCGCGATCGTCGCCGCCACCACCCGCAGGCCCCGCGTGTGCGCCCGCTCGCTGATCTCCCGCATACCGGCGATCACTTGGTCGGCCGAAGCGCCCCAGCGGACGTCGTTGATCCCCTCGAAGACGACGACCGTACGCGCCGACGTCTGCGCGAACACATCACGGTCCAGGCGGTGCAGCGCGCTCACGCCGCCCGTGTCCGTGGAGACGCCGTCGCCGGGATAGCGGTCCGCGATCACGCGGTTCGCCGAGATCCCCTGGTTGAGCACCCCGAAGCGCGGGACCTCGTCCTGTCGGAGCAGCCGCGTCGCAAGGACGTTGGGCCAGCGGTGATTCGCGTCCTGCGTCGACCTCACCCCGTCCGTGATGGAGTCGCCGAGCAGCACCACCGAGCCGGGCCCGCCCGCCACGTCGACCCCCGTGAGCAGCGGCCAGGTGGAGATCGTCGAGGTGTAGGCCTGCGGTGAGCCGTCCGCCGCGTGGTCGCCGGGGCCGCTCACGTACGAGCGCTGTATGGCCTGGCTGTGGACCGGAGCCGTCGTCACCGTCTCCGGGAGGTGGAAGCTGACCAGGAGGTTCGTGTCCTCGGGCACGTCGAAGTCGAGCGGATCGCTGAACGCCTGGGCGCCCGCGGCCACTTCGGTGCCGCCCCCGCCCCTGAACGACAGCCGCCGCGGCTCGCCCCGCGCCCCCGCGCCGGACTCCTGCACCGCCACGGTCGCGCTCCCGATCCGCACGGGCGCCGACGCGAAGGTGTTGTCGAGCCGGATCCGCACCCGCGGCCCGCCGGTACTCGTGTGGACGACGAGCCGTACGGTCCGGTCGGCCCACGGGCCCACCGCCGTGTACCCCGCAGTCGACGCCGACCAGCTGCCGGTCCACCCCTTCGCGGGCTGGCGCACGGAGAGCGAGAAGACGTGCAGATCCGGGGCGCCCGGGTCCTTCGGCAGGGTCACCGACGCGACCTCGCGTCCGCGCGCCACCGGCACGGTCACCACGTACAGCCGTGTCTTCTCGGCGAGTTGACCGCCCGGAGTGTTCACGTGCGGCAGCGCGACGGCCTTCGTGGCGAGCGGCCCCGAGCGCCAGTCCGGCGCCGTCAGGCGGTACGTCCGCTTCGATCCGTCCCGGTAGCGCACCGTTCCCGTGCCGCTCGCCTCGCCGCCCGTGCCCGCGACCAGGAAGGCCAGGGCGTCACCGCGTCCGCGCACCCGCACGGACTGCCCGTCGGCCCGGACGTTGTCCGCCTCGCCCGCGTCCGTACGGGGCAGGGCGAGCCGCGCCCCGTCCACGGCGAGCGAGCGGCCCGGGGTCCAGCCGGCCCCCGTCAGGTCCTGGGCCGAGAGCGAGCCGCCCGAGCCGTCGAAGTCCGCGTTGCCGGGGCGCGTGTCGTCACTGATCGCCCTGTTGTCGAAGAGCCGCTCCAGAGGGAGCGGCCCGGGTCTGTGCGGCGCGGCCTGGGCGTCGGCCCGCGCATCCTGAGCGGTCGCCACCGGGACGACACCGGTGAGTACCGCGAGCACGGCGGCCGCTCCCCAGACACGTGCGGTACGCGGATTACGTGCGGTACGTGCGGTACGTGAGGTACGCGAGCTGCGTGGGCGCACACCAGACCCCTCCCCTTGGCTGAAGCTGACGTGACGACAGGTGCGCCATGAAGCTAAGGAGGCGGGGGAGAAGCGTCAATGAGGTGCGCGTGAACATGACCCGAACTCGCCCGGATGCCGCGGTGAGCAGGGTGATCGCGGTGAGCGCGATGCGGCGGTTCGGGCGCGGGCTACTCACCGACGCGCTGCGGCAGTTCGCCGCCACGCGGCGGGACTCGCGTGATTCCGTGATCAACTGACACAAGTTACATTCTTTGGACCGGGGAGCAGAGGCACCCTCACGGAGAGGCCGATCATGAACATCTCCTTCTTCGGCAAGTGGCGCAAGCAGGCCGCCGACCGAAGCCCAGGACTCGCCTCGGCGTTCGACGCGGATCCGGCCGGTGTGGCCGAACTCCTCTCCGAATGCGAGCTGCTGCGCTCCCAGGCAGCCACCGCCGGGCTCGAACTCGACGACTCACCGGCCTCGTTGAGTGCGCTTGACCAGCTCCTGCCGCGCTGGCGCGACGACCCGGAGCTGCTGCCGTGGCTCGGCAACGACGCGGGTCTGTACCTGGGTTCGGTGATCGTCCGTACGGTCCCCGGCACCACCTGGCACGTCTGGCCCGGCGGCAGCCCCGTCGTGCGGCTCGCGTCGGGGCGGGAGATCCAGGTGGTCGAGGCGGGGCTCGACTGGGCGGTTCAGGGGGCTCCCGAGCTGTCCCAGGTCTACGGGGAGGCGTCGGAGGCGTAGCCGCGGGATGACGTAACTGGAAATACGGTTAATGCCCATAAGTGCGTGTCGTCCAGTAAGTCCCGTTTTCACGTGGATAGTTTGCGCGGACCGACACCGCCGAGAGTGGGCAGGGCAGGGCATGGCCGTCGATCCTCTGATCGAGCTGCGTGATGTGAACAAGTACTACGGGGAGCTGCATGTCCTCCAGGACATCAACCTCACCGTCGGCAAGGGGGAGGTGGTCGTGGTCATCGGCCCGTCAGGGTCGGGTAAATCAACGCTCTGCAGGACGATCAACCGACTGGAGACGATCCAGTCGGGAGCCATCGCACTGGACGGCCAGCCGCTTCCGGAAGAGGGCAAGGCGCTCGCCACCCTCCGTGCCGACGTGGGCATGGTGTTCCAGTCCTTCAACCTCTTCGCGCACAAGACCGTGCTGCAGAACGTCTCCCTCGCGCCGGTGAAGGTCCGGGGCAAGAAGAAGGACGACGCCACGCGGCGCGCCCGCGAGCTCCTGGAACGGGTGGGCCTGGCGACCCAGGCCGACAAGTACCCGGCCCAGCTCTCGGGCGGCCAGCAGCAGCGCGTGGCCATCGCACGCGCGCTCGCCATGGAGCCCAAGGTGATGCTCTTCGACGAGCCGACATCGGCCCTCGACCCCGAGATGATCAACGAAGTCCTCGAGGTCATGCAGGGTCTGGCCCGCGACGGCATGACCATGGTCGTCGTCACCCACGAGATGGGCTTCGCCCGTTCGGCCGCCAACCGCGTCGTCTTCATGGACGCAGGACGCATCGTCGAGGACCGGGCCCCCGAGGAGTTCTTCAGCAACCCGGAGAGCGACCGCGCCAAGGACTTCCTCTCCAAGATCCTCAAGCACTGACGGGGGGCCAGGCATGATGCGTACGACACGTCTGCTCGCGGCGCTCGTCATCGCCGCCTGCGCCGCGACCGCCTGCGGCAAGGAGGGCAGCCCCCCGGTGAAGGGGCCACAGCCCGACGAACTGCCCAAGTACCAGGTCGCGACCGGGTTCTCGCTGCCGGGCTCCGGCACCTGGAAGAAGGCCAAGCGGCGCGGCCACCTCGTCGTCGGGGCCAAGGAGGACCAGCCCTTTCTCGGCGAGAAGAACCCCGCCACCGGGCAGTACTCCGGCTTCGACATCGAGATCGCCAAGATGATCTCGGCCTCGCTCGGCTTCGACCCGAAGTCGATCACGTTCAAGACGATCGCGTCGGCGAACCGCGAGACCGCCCTGCAGAACGGGCAGATCGACTACTACGTCGGCACCTACACCGTCAACGACCTCCGCAAGAAGCTCGTCGGCTTCGGCGGCCCCTACTACATGGCGGGACAGGGCCTGCTGGTGCGCTCCGACGAGGACGACATCAAGGGGCCGCAGGACCTGAACGGCAAGAAGGTCTGCTCGGCCGCCGGATCGACCCCCTACCAGCGCATCCAGAAGGACTACCCGAAGGCGACGCTCGTCGCGTACGACACGTACTCGGTCTGCGTCGACAACCTGCTGACCTACCAGGTCGACGCCGTCACCACCGACGACGCGATCCTCATCGGGTACGCCGCCAAGGTGCCCGACGAGCTCAAGGTGGTCGGCAAGCCGTTCTCGAAGGAGCCCTACGGCATCGGGGTCCCCAAGGGCGACAACACCCTGCGGTTCGCCGTCGACGACGCGCTCGCCGCCCGGGAGAAGAACGGCGACTGGAAGAAGGCCTACGACGCCACCCTGGGCCTCTCCGGGGTCCCGGCGCCGAAGCCGCCCGCCATCGACCGCTACCCGGCGAGCTGAGGAGGCGTCGTGGACGTACTGACAGACAACTTCTCCACCTTCGGCAAGGGGTTCCTCGGCACCGTCGAACTCACCGTCTACGCCTCGATCCTGGCCCTCGTGCTCGGCTTCGTGATGGCGTCGTTCCGGGTGGCGCCGGTCGGCTCCTTCCGGGCGTTCGGCACCGCCTGGGTGACGGTCCTGCGCAACACCCCGCTCACGCTGCTCTTCTTCGCGGTGCTGCTCGGGCTGCCGCGCTTCGGACTCGTCCTGCCCTTCAAGGTGTTCGCCGTCCTCGCGCTCGGCTGCTACACCTCCGCCTTCATCTGTGAGGCACTGCGCTCCGGCATCAACACCGTCCCCAAGGGCCAGGGCGAGGCAGCCCGGAGCCTGGGGATGACCTTCGGGCAGACGCTGTCCATGGTGGTGCTCCCGCAGGCCTTCCGGTCCGTCATCCCGCCGGTCGGCTCCACCCTCATCGCCCTCGCCAAGAACTCGGCCATCGCGGGCGCGTTCAGCGTCACCGAGCTGCTCGGCACGTACAAGACGCTCAGTGAGCTCGGCTACAACATCATCTGGACGTTCGTCTGGATCGCCGTCGGCTACCTGATCATCACCCTCGCCATCAGCGCCGTCTTCAATGTCCTCGAGAAGCGCTGGGGAGTCGCCCGATGAAAGCCCTCTCCCACGAATCCACCGCCCTCTACGACGTACCGGGCCCCAAGACCGAGCGCAGGCACAAGCTCTACGGCCTTCTCTCCACCGTGATCCTGCTCGCCCTGGTGGGCTGGCTGATCTATCTGCTCTTCGACACCGACCAGTTCACCGCGACCAAGTGGACGCCCTTCGAGTACAAGGGCATCCAGGAACTCCTCCTGAAGGGCCTGGGGAACACCCTCAAGGCCTTCGCCATCTCCGCGGTGCTCGCGCTCGCCCTCGGCGGCCTGCTGGCCATGGGGCGGCTCTCCGACCACCGTCCCGTGCGCTGGCTGGCCACGCTTCTCGTGGAGTTCTTCCGCGCGATGCCGGTCCTGGTGATGATCTTCTTCGTCTTCGTGGCGCTGAAGGTGCAGCCGCTGCCGGCCCTGGTCGCGGGGCTCACGCTCTACAACGGCTCGGTGCTCGCCGAGGTCTTCCGCTCGGGCGTGAACTCCGTGGAGCGCGGACAGCGGGAGGCGGCGTACGCGCTCGGGATGCGCAAGACGCAGGTGATGACGCACGTCCTCGTACCGCAGGCCGTGCGCGCCATGCTGCCCGCCATCATCAGCCAGTTGGTGGTCGCCCTCAAGGACACCTCACTCGGCTATCTGATCACCTATGAGGAGTTCCTCCACGCCGGGAAGCTGATCGCGTCGAACCTCGACTACGATCTACCTTTCATCCCCGTGGTTCTGGTGATCTCGCCGATCTACATCGGGATGTGCATGCTGCTCTCGTGGTTCGCCCAATGGGTGTCCAGACGACAGCGGCGCAATCCCAAGACCGAGGCCGCGGACGTGGCGTCGGCCGAACCAGGGACGCTGCTGCCGGGTGTGCAGTAGCTAAAGGGGCCAGGGCCCGACCCGGCAGCAGCCGGTGATCACTTCTCGCGCAGCGGGACCGACACGTACGACGGGTCGGACGCAGGCGAGGAGAAGGTCAGCTGCGCGCCGGTCGGGTTGTGCTCGATGTAGAGCGGGTCGACCGTGTCGACCACCAGGGCGAGCCTGTGTCCTGCCGGTACGTCGTAGGCCGTGGAGAACAACTCCAGGTCCACGCCGAACGGCCGGCCGGGGGTCTTGCCGTGGAAGGTGTACGGCGCGTTGCTGACCAGCTTGCCGAGGCCGAGCGGGCCCACGTCGTAGAGGTACGCGACGAGGGTGCCGCTCTCCTTGGTACTGGTGAGCGTGGTGTGCAGTTTCGCCGTCCCGCGCACCCGCTGCTCCGTGCCGGACTTCTCGGACTGCCAGACGCCCGCGTAACGCCGCGGGAGCAGCGGCATCGAGGCCACCGGCGGGATCTTGAGGAACTGGTCCAGGGCGTTCGAGAGCAGCACGGTGCCGCCGTTGGCGCCCGAGTCGACGTTCGCGCGGATCGTGGTGGAGCCCGCCAGGTCGATCTTCTTCTTCGTGGCGCCCACCGACTTCCAGTCGGGGTAGCCCTCGTAGCCGCCCGTGGAGCGGGACTTGAGCTGGACGGGCTGCTCGCTGTCGACGCCGTTCTTCTCGCCCTTGAGGTAGCGGTCGAACCAGCGCTGGGTGGAGGTCCAGGTGTCGTTGGGCAGCCCGAGCAGGCCGGTCAGCTCGGAGGTCGCGTGGTCGCCGGGGCGGAACTCCAGGCGCTTGGGACCGGTCAACTGCTCGTAGAACTCGGCGTATTGGTTGGGCGGGAAGATGGTGTCGCCCCAGGCGTTGCCGAGCATGACGGCCGCGCCGTTCTTGTTGATCTGGTCGATGTAGGTCGCGGGGGAGCGCTTGGCGCCCCACGCGATCATCTCGTCCTCCTTGTCCAGGTTGGACGCGAGGAAGTCCTTGAGCGTCTGCTGGAGTTCGGGGCTCGGCCGTCCCGTGAGCACTCCGGCGCCGCCGAGGAGGCCGGCGGCCTGCTGGTGCTGGGTGCGGCCGCTGTAGATCGAGTCGATCAGATCGCCCCAGCCGCTGAGCGCGGCCACGGCCTTGATCCGCTTGTCGTGCCCCGCGGCGAGCAGGCTGATCCCCGCGCCGTACGAGACGCCGCCCATGCCGATCTTGTCGGGGTCGGCCGGAGTGTTCTCCAGGGTCCAGTCGATGACCTTGGAGGCGTCCGCGATGTCCTCGGGGCCGCCGGTCTCGATCTCGCCGCCGGACTGCCAGAAGCCGCGCGAGTTGTAACTGACCACCACGTAGCCGGAGTCGGCGAGCTTCTGGGCCTGCGCCACGTACTCGATCTGCGGCATGGCCCAGCTGGTGGGCAGCACGATCGCCGGGTATTTCGTTCCGGCGGCGCCCGCCTTCGCGCCCTTGGGGGTGAAGACGTTGGCCTTGAGGATCGTGCCGCCGTCGCCGGGGATGTCGACGAAGCGTACGTCCGCGGCGCTCGCCGCCACCGGAGCGGCCACCGGAGCCGCTTGGGCGGCCGGGGCGAGGCCGAAGGCGGCGCCGGCGACGAGAGTCGCCGATACGGCGCCCACGGTGGTCGTACGCAGAGCCTTGCGCGGTTGTCCCACGGGTCACTCCTTACTCGTGCAAGTAAAGTGACCCGACGGTAACCTCGGTGTCTTACCGGGGGTAACCCGTCAGTAAGTTACGCCCCGGTAACGATTGTTGAGCGCTTGATCGTCAGCTCGGCGACCTCGGCTCGGAGCGCTCAGCTCAGCGCGCTCTTCGTCTGCCAGTCGTTCCAGGAGATGTTCCACTCGCCGTAGCCGTTGCCCGGGTCCGGGACGCCCTTCGAGCCGCTGCCGGAGACCTCGAACGGGTCGCCGACCTGGACCTGGCCGTAGAGCCAGGACGCGTCGCCGTCGCTCATGCCGATGCAGCCGGAGCTGTGGTTGGTGTTGCCGAAGTACGAGGCGTTCCAGGGGGCCGCGTGGGCGTACATGCCCGACCAGGTCAGACGCATCGAGTTGTCGACCATCTTGTCGTAGGCGTCGCCGAGGCCGACCGTCTCGGAGCGCATGTTGATCGTGCCCTCCTTGGCCATCAGGACGGACGTGCCGCCCCAGGACGCCTTGTCGCCGCCGGGGGTGCCCGCCGACATCGGGACGGTCTTCACGCTCTTGCCGTCGCGCACCAGCGTGGCCTGCTTGCTGTCCAGGTCGACCTTGACCTTCTGGCTCTTGCCGACCGTGAACCCGGTCACGTAGTCGCGGACGAACCAGCCGCCGCCCGTGCCCGAGTCGACGCCGCCCAGCCGCGCGTCGAGCTTCACCTTGGTGCCGGACTTCCAGTAGTCCTTGGGGCGCCAGTCGACGCGGTCCTTGCCGTCGTAGTTCTTGATCCAGCCCCAGGATCCGGTGGTGCTGTTCGAGGTCGTCACCTTCAGGTGCTTCTCGACCTCGGCCTTGTTCTTCACCGGGTGGTCGAAGACGACCGACAGGGGCTGCGCCACGCCGACCGTGGTGTCCTTGCCGGGCGTCAGGCTCAGCTTGTTCACCTGCTCCGGAGCGGCCGTCTTGAAGGACGTGCGCGCGGTGCCGCCCTCGTCCGTCGTCGCCTCGACCTTGTACGAGGTGCCGGGCACCGCCGTGCGCCCGGAGGTCCAGGTGGTTCCGTTCGCGGCGACCTTGCCCGCGAGCTTCGTGCCCTTGGCGTCGGTGACCTCGACCCGCTTCAGCTTGCCGTCGGCCAGCTTCACCTCGACCGGGGAGCCCGCCTTGGCCTGCTTGCCCCGCAAGTTGACGGAAATATCCGGCTTGTCGGCGGCCGTGTCGGCGGACGCGGGAGTGCTGCCCGAACAGGCGGTCAGCGCGGCGGCCAGTGCCGCCAGGCCGGCGGCCGTGACCGCGGCTCCGGTGTGGCGCGGGCGTATGGGGCGTCGGCGACTCGGCGAGCTCAGGGGCCTCAAGGGAACGTACCTCCGTGCGAATGTGGAACTGCACGGTGAGAGGGCCATAGGTCCCGGTGGGTTGCCTCTTGCCCCGAATTGCCGAATAGGTCACAGAGGCCGGGTCTGCGCCGGTGTGGCTGCCGCCGCTAGGTGAGCGGACGCCTACTGGACGCGATCACTTGGCGCGATGGGACGTGCGCGACGGCGCGGGCGCGGGAGCCGGGGCCTGGGCGGCGCGCGTGACGTCCCCGACGAGCTCGACGACGTCGGGACCGTACGCCTGCGAGTTGACGACCTTCAGGAGCAGCACGAAGGTGCCGCCGCCGTGCTTGCGGGCGAGGCGCTGGTGGTGCCGGGCGAGATAGCGGGTCGCCGCCTGGTTGGTGATCGCCCGCTGGCCGCAGAAGAGGAAGACGGGTCTCGCCTCCTGGTCCTGCCCCGCGGTGAGCCGGGCGAGGATCACGTACTCCGAGATGCCGCCCTCCATCCGGTACCGCTCGCTGCCGATCTGGAAGGCCCCGCGGTCGGGGCCCGGCTCCGGGTCGGTGTTGATGCGGACCCCGGGCAGCAGGGAGTGCATGTGCGCGGCCATCCGGCGGTTCGCCGTGGGGGAGCCGACGCAGAACTCGGTGCGCTCGCCGAAGCTCTGCTGGGCGGCGTCGTGCGCGACGAGCTGGGCGTGCGCCCCGCAGTCCTTGATCAGCGCGGCGAGTTCGAGCAGCGCGAACACGTCGTGGCGTACGACGGTGAGCTCGGGACCCCCCGCCTCGCGGTTCACCACGAGCAGCGACTCGGAGTTGGCGGGCAGCCCGAAGAAGGCCTGCTTGCGGCGGAGCCCCCGCCGCCAGAGGTAGGTACGGGTGAGCCAGCCCAGCGCGGCACCGAGGCCGGCCGCGATCAGGCCGAGGACGATATAGCGCACGTCTTCAGTCATGGGGGCGCATGCTAGCGGGCGCTAGGACCCGTGTTCGAGGGGGTCCTGACGTGGTGGGTGCGCCGAAGTTACGCTGCGCAGACGGTTGTTGACTGGAGGTACGAATGCGTCGTGCTGTCGTACGGAATCTGACGCTATTGGCGGTCGGAGGGGTTTTGGTGTCGGTCGGAGCGGCCGTGCCCCCTTCGTCTCCGCGCTCAGCTGAACCGGCCTCGCGGTCCGAGGAGAAGGTGCCGGTGGCCGTCGGCTACGGCGGCGCCGTCTCCAGCGTCGACGCGGACGCGTCGGCCGCCGGTATCGAGGTCCTGAAGAAGGGCGGCAACGCGGTGGACGCGGCGGTCGCCACCGCGGCGGCCCTCGGCGTGACCGAGCCCTACTCGGCGGGTGTCGGGGGCGGCGGGTACTTCGTCCACTACGACGCCAAGAGCCACAAGGTGAGCACGATCGACGGCCGCGAGACGGCCCCGCGGACCGCCGACTCCGGCCTCTTCCTGGAGGACGGCAAACCGATCCCCTTCGCGGACGCCGTCACCAGCGGCCTGGGCGTGGGCACCCCCGGCACCCCCGCCACCTGGCAGTCCGCGCTCGACCGGTGGGGCAGCAAGCGGCTCGGTACGCTCCTGAAACCCGCCGAGCGGCTCGCGCGCGACGGATTCACGGTGGACGGGACCTTCCGCTCGCAGACCGAGGCCAACCAGGCGCGGTTCGCCGACTTCCCCGACACGGCGAAGCTGTTCCTGCCCGGCGGGGCGCTGCCCGTGGTCGGCTCCACGTTCAAGAACCCCGATCTCGCGCGTACGTACGAGGAGCTGGGGCGCAAGGGCGTCAGGGCGATCTACCGGGGCGCCATCGGCAAGGACGTCGTACGGACCGTGAACAAACCGCCCGTGGACCCGGCGTCCGGGCGGGTGGCCCGGCCGGGCGATCTCTCCGAGAAGGACCTGAAGGCCTACGCGGCGAAGCGGCAGGCGCCGACGAAGACTTCGTACCGAGGGCTCGACGTCTACTCGATGGCGCCCTCGTCCTCCGGCGGAACGTCCGTCGGCGAGGCCCTCAACATCCTTGAGCGGACCGACCTTTCGAAGGCGTCGAAGAAGAAGTACCTGCACCGGTACATCGAGGCGAGCCGCGTCGCCTTCGCCGACCGCGGGCGCTGGGTGGGGGACCCCGCTTTCGAGGACGTACCGACGAAGGAGCTGCTCTCGCAGAAGTTCGCCGACTCGCGGGAGTGCCTGATCCGCGACGACGCGGTCCTGAAGAGCCCGCTCGCGCCGGGCGATCCGCGGAACCCCGCGTCCTGCAAGTCCGGTGACAAGGCCGCCCCGACGATGTTCGAGGGGGAGAACACGACGCACCTCACCGCAGCCGACAAGTGGGGCAACGTCGTCGCCTACACCCTGACCATCGAGTCGACGGGCGGCAGCGGGATCACCGTGCCCGGACGCGGGTTCCTCCTCAACAACGAACTGACCGACTTCTCCTTCGCGCCCGCCGACCCGGCCGTGCACGACCCGAACCTGCCGGGCCCGGGGAAGCGTCCCCGCTCCTCGATCGCGCCGACGATCGTCCTGGAGAAGGGGAAGCCGCTGGTCGCGCTCGGTTCGCCGGGCGGTGCCACGATCATCACGACCGTCCTGCAGACCCTCACGGGATTCGTCGACCGGGGTCTTCCGCTCGTCGAGGCGATCGCCGCGCCGCGGGCGAGTCAGCGCAACGCCGCGCAGACCGAGCTGGAGCCGGGGCTGTGGGACAGCCCGGTGCGGGCCGACCTGGAGGCCATCGGCCACTCCTTCAAGCAGAACCCCGAGATCGGGGCGGCCACCGGAGTGCAGCGGCTGCCGAACGGGAAGTGGCTCGCCGCGGCGGAGAAGGTGCGTCGTGGTGGCGGCTCGGCGATGGTGGTGCGGCCGGAGTAGGGGAGAGGGCCGGGCGGGTCTTGGCGGCCCGCCCGCCCGGCCCGCCCGCCCGGCCCGCCCGCCCGGCCCGCCCGCCCGGTGGGCTCAGCGGGCCGCGCAGTTCTGCTCCAGCTCGTTGGCCGCCCAGCGGATCGACCCCTCCGGGTCGTCGTGCAGGTGACTTAGGACGGGCAACGCCTCGCGTACGGCGGCCAGTTGGGCGTCGCCACGGCCCCCGCGCGCCTGGTGGACATCGGCCAGATCCGCGATCAGGAGGAGCAGCGTGCTGCGGGAGCGGTTGTCCGGGTCCCTCATGAGCTCGACCAGGAACGGGACGGCCGGGACGGCGGCGGTCGATGCCGCCTCCTTGGAGACGAGGAGGCGGTAGAGGTCGTGGACCGCGTCCACGGCCGTCTTCTTGTCGTCCGACGCCACCTTGCCGATCAGCTCGGGGACCAGGTGGCCGGGGCCGCGCGCGGTCCACAGCGAGCCCCAGTCGACGCTCTCCAGGCGCAGTTGGAGGTCGCGGTGCGGCCACAGCTTGGCCAGGTCGAGGCGGAGAGTGGCCGTGGAGTCCGCGTCGGTGACACGCAGGATGCCTTCTGCGTCTCCTGAGTTCCCTGTGCCGTCTGCGCCACCTGCGCCGTCTGCGCCACCTGCGCCGTCCGCGCTGCCCGCGTCGAGGCCGAGGAACTTGATGCCGGTGCCGAGGCGCAGGTCGGCCACCGCGTCGGACGCCAGGTCCCAGACGCGGACCAGGCCGTCCGCCCAGGCCGCGGCGAGCGCGGGCCCGGTCGGCAGGACCGCGGCGGCCAGTGAACCGACCGGAGTGCTCCTGCGGGCGAACGGGGCGCGCAACGGCTTGCGGCGGGTCGACCAGTAACGGATCACGCCGTGCGCGTCGCCGCTCAGGACCAGGCGGGTGCCGCTCGCGAGCTCCAGGCAGGCCACGGAGGTCACCGGGGCGCGGTGCAGGGCGAGAGTGAGGGTCTCCGGGTCCTCGTCGTCCGTCTCGCGGACGTGCACGCAGCCTTCCGTGTCACCCGCGACGAGCAGCGTCGGCCCGTGGAGAGAGGCCACCGCCCGCAGCGTGCCCGGGGCTTCGACGAGGGCGGCCGCCGCTCCTGCGACGACGGGCGGCTGCGGGAACTCACGGGTGAGGACCGTCCACCGGCCGCGCGGGTCGCTGTCGCCCGCGGAGAGCGAGACCGGGGCCAAGTCCTCCAGGGGCAGGGGTACTTCGGACGGCGTCCGGACGTCCTTGTCCGTCCACTCCAGGCCCAGCGTGCGGGCCGCGTCGAGCAGGGCGTCGCGGGTCCGGGCGTTGATCACGATCTTGAAATCGGCGCCGGGACCGCGCCCGTGACGTATGACCGCGTCCGGAGCGCCGTACGAGAGCGCGTCGGTGCCCATCTCCTGCCAGGGCAGCAGACCCAGTTCGCGGTAGGACGCCTCAAGGCGGCGCACGATCTCGGGGTCGGCGTCCACGGTGTCGCGGCCGAAGCGCAGCGTCCAGCCGTAGTGCGCGGGCATCCGCTCGAAGGCGAGCTGCGTCAGGAACTCGGAGAGCGAGCGGCTCTGCACCTTCCACTCGCCGCCGACGCTCACGAGTACGCGAGGGTCGGGGAGTTCGGCTTCGGCGGCGAGATACCCCCACTCGTGGGTGTAGTGGTACTCGGACATGAACACGCACACCCGCGAGTCCCCGCCCTCGTCCCCCTCGTCCCCCTCGTCCCCCTCGCCCCCGTCGGCCACTTCGAGCTCGGAGATCTTGGGCGGCCACTGCGTGTGGACCCAGTACAGACGGGGGTTGAAGGCGAACGAGTTGAGCGGGGAGTCCCACCACTCGTTGAGCGCCTGGGGGACGGGCAGGTCCCAGTCGACGCCGTGCTCGTCGTTCTCGCCGCCCCAGCGGGAGTGGCGGGGCTCGCCGCCCGGGTCCTCGTAGCCCCACTCCCGCTGCACCTCGTCGAGCAACGACCAGCGGGGGCGCGTCCGCTGACGCTCCAACCGGCCCGCGAACTGTCCGTAGTCAATGATCTCGTGTGTCACCGGTGCATCGTACGAACGTTCTACGTGCCGGATGTCTTCGCGGCGCCACAAAGCTGCGGCGTCGCAGAGCTACTGAGGCCGTGCCCACTCGGCGGCGTGCTCGGCGGCGAAGTCCGCGAAGCCGCGGGCCGGGCGGCCGGTGATCCGCTCGACGGTGGGGGCCACGCGGTCCTCGGATCCGTGCGCGATGCCGTCGTCCATGGCGGCGAGCACGCGGGCGAACGCCTCCGGCATCCCGGCGGCGACGAGCCGCTCCCGCAGGGCGGCCACCGGGACGGAGCGATGGCGGACCTCGCGCCCCGAGACCTTGGAGACCGCCTCCGCGACTTCGGCGTAGCTGAGCGCTCGCGGTCCTGTGATCAGGTGCGCCGCGTTGTGCGGCCGCTCGTCCGTCAGGGCCCGTGCGGCGACGGCCGCGATGTCGCCCGCGTCGACGAACGCCACCCGCCCCTGCCCGGTGGCCGACACGATCTCATCCGCGGCGCGGATGCTTTCGGCGTGCAGATGGCCCGGGGTGACGAAGTTCTGCATGAACCAGGCGGGACGCAACACCGCCCACTCCGGTGCGAGTTGGCGCAGGGCCCGGTGGACTTCGCCGGCGCCTGGGTCGCCCTCGGCGATGGCGGAGGAGCTCAGCAGCACGAAGCGGCGTACGCCCGCGTCCAGGGCCCGCTCCAGGAACGGCACCATCAGTCGTGCGGGCTCGGTGTCCCCGATGGGCGGCACCAGATAGACGCCGTCCGTGCCGGTGAGGGCGGGGGCGTGGGTGGTGGGATCGGTCCAGTCGAAGCGGACTTGGCGGGTGCCCGGCCCCGGGGCGCGGCTCGCGACGCGTACGGACATGCCCTGGGCGTCCAGTGCGCTCGCCACGCGGCTGCCGGTGGTGCCGGTGCCGCCGGTGATCAGGAAGCGCATGGTCATCGGGCCTCTCCGGAGCGCGCGGCGCCGACCGGGATCTCGCCGTCGAAGGCGTCGGCGACGAGTGCGCCGTTCCAGTAGTCGCGAAAGCGCGTGATCCGCCCCTCGTGGACCGTGACGACCTGGATGTACGGCATGTCGAAGGGGCGTCCGGTGGCGACCGCCCGGCCGATGCCGCGCAGCTCCACGACGATCGTCCCGGGGTCCTCGGTGCGGTGGACGGTCAGGTCCTCGAAGCTCCGCAGGTCGATGTGGTCGGGGTAGTCGGCCATGTACTCGCGTACGGCGTCGCGGCCGACGAGCCGGTGCGGGGCTCCGGGGAGCGCGAAGGGGAACTCGAAGACTCCGTCAGGCGCCCAGAGACCGACCCAGCCATCGATGTCCTTGGCGATGAGGAGGTCGAGGGAACGGGTGAACACATCGGTCGCTGAGGCTGACGTGGGTGTGGCGGAAGGTGTCGCGGGGTGCGGCGTCATGATGGCGACGTTAACCTGACCCCGGGTCCGTTTACAAGTACCGGACCCCGGGTCGACTTATGCTGGGGGTCGACTCGTACGTCTCACACCGCCGGTCCGTGCTCGTACGCGCTCGTGCCGCCCGCCCCGCGACCCAGGAGGAACCATCACCGCCCGCAAGGAGAGAGCCGACTCCGTCCGCAACAGGGCCGCGCTGCTGGCCGCCGCCGCCCGGCTGTTCAAGGAGGCCGAGGACCCCGACAGCGTCAAGATGGCCGACATCGCCGAAGCCGCCGGGGCCGGCAAAGGCACGGTCTTCCGGCACTTCTCCGACCGTCTGGGCCTGGTCAGGGCGCTGGTCGTCGAGGAGACGCAGCAACTGCGCGAGCAAGTCGTCGACGGGCCGCCGCCCTTGGGCCCCGGCGCCCCGGCCGGCGAACGGGTGCCCGCGCTCCTGGCCGCACTGCTCGACCTCAAGCTGAACCAGCGCGCGCTGATGCTCGCCCTCGACCGGGCGGGGGTGGGCAGCCCCTACCTCAACCCCGCCTATGACCTGTGGCACTCCGAAGTCGCCGGAATGCTGGTCGACGTACACGGGCGCGAGAACGCCGACTATCTCGCCCACGCCCTGCTCGCCGCCGTACGCAGCGACCTGATCCGCCACCTGACCAGCCAGGGCGCGAGCCCCGGGCAACTGCACGCGGGGCTGCGCAGGCTGTGTGCCTCCGTGCTCGCCCACGGCGGGGACGACGGCGTGGACGCCGGCGCGGACGACGGCGGGTGAGGAGCCGTGGGGCGGCCGGAAAAGAACGTGTAGTCGTCCTGTAACACGACTGGTGTTATCTTCCGGACCGGAAGACTCCCGGGCTCCATGGGGCGGTGCTGGTTCGGATGGCAGTAGGACAACTCCCGGATCAAGTCCGGGAGTTCGCGAGGTACCTCGGAGACCTCCTGGCGCGGCTCGATTCGGGCGCCGGGTGGTGCGGCGTGTTCTGGTCCCGCGATCCCGAGGGGATGCAGGCCTGCCTGGATGGCTCGGAAGTGCCCCCCTGGGACGTGATGGAGGCACTGCTGCACGATCTGGCCACCGGATACGGGGCGCGGGCCGCCGAGCGGGAGACGGAGCGGGCGCGGGCGCTGCATGGTGCCGCGCTGGCCGCGTACGACGCCCGGCCCGGCGGTCGCGGGCTGCTCGGCGAGCGCCTCGACATGATGCTCACCGAGCAGCGGTTCGCCGTGGAACGGCAGGCGGACCTGAGCCGCGCGCTCGCGTCCGCGGCCACGCCGCACGAGGTGGAGCGCCTCAACCGCGATCTGGCCTGGGTCCGCGACGACCACGGTCGGGCGACCGCGCGGTGCGCCGAGCTGAGGGAGCGCATCGAGCGGCTCGACCGGGCCGACCGCCCGCAGTGGGTCGACTTCGGGACTCCGCTGTCGGACGACTTCGCGGCCGAGGTGGCGGACGACTTCGACGCCGGATCGCCCGTCGGCCCGGATGTCCGGGCGTCGAGCGGCTTCAGGGACCGGTCGGCAGGGGGCTACGGCGCCGATGAGTTCGACGCCCTCGACGAGCAGTCGATGACGCCCTTCGGAGCTCGGGCGGCGGACGACTTCGGCAGCAATGTACGGGGCCCCGAAGCGGCGGCACCTGAACTCGCCGCCCGTACAAGGGAATTCGGCGACACGGCGGACGCTCAGGACCCCCAGACCCCGGACGCCCGCACCCTCTCCGTCGGCTCGGACCCCTCCGGCTTCGACGCCCGCCCGCACCCCGAAGCCGTACCCAAGCAGGGCCGCAAGTCACGCGACGCGTCCCGCCGCCCGCGCCGCCCCCGGGGAGCCCGTTTCGCGGGGTTCGCCGGGCCGGACGAGGGCGGGGGCGCGGCCGATGCCGTCGCCGTGCCGGAGGCGGCCACGCGGTCGTCCGCCGCGAACGGCCCGCGCGGCGCGCGGTTCGCGCAGGCCGCCGAGGGGCCGGGCGGCGCCGATGAAGCCGGGAGCCGCGACGCCGCGGGATCCGGCCGTAACGGCACCGGACCGGACCGAGACGGCACAGGAGCGGACTACGACGGCATCGGACCGGACCGCGACGCCGAACGGGCCACCACCGAAGCCGTCGCCGAGCTCGTCCGGCTCCGTCGCGAGGGCCGCAGCGGAGAGGCGCACGGCGTACTCGTCGAGGCGACGGGCTGGCCCGCGGCGCGTATCCCCGTGTTCGCCGGTGAACTGCACCGCGCGGGTCTCGGCGCCGACTGGTCGACGCTGCTCTGGGAGGCCGCGGCCTCGCTGCCGCCCGACCGGCTCGTCGCGCTGGCCGACGCCCTCGCCGGATCCGGCCGCGGCGACGACTGCCGCAAGCTGCTGCGGCAGGGCGTCTCACGGCCCGCCCCGGAGATCGCCGAGGCGGTGCTGGCGCTGATCGACGCGGGCCGCGAGCGCGAGGCCCGCGCCCTGCTCGACGCCTACATACGGGTCCGCACCCCCGAGGACGCGGCTGCCTGCGCGCACACCGATCCGTACCGCGTCATCCCGCTGCTGCTCCGGGCCGCCCAGGGGGTGTCGGACGAGCGCCACTGGGATCTCGTGCACGCGCTGCGCGTTGCCGGATTCAGCGCCTGAGGCGGCTGACGCGCCCGTTTCGTTTGTGCGTTCTCGTCCGTTTCTCGCCCGCTCGGGTGCGAAACATGATCGACTCCGCCGGTTAACGGCGATGGTCTTGCCCAGCCCGGCGACGAGGCTTACGTTTTCCTGTCTACGCACCAAGTCTACGGGCGTAGAAGCTCTCTGACGTCCCGTCGAAGGAGCAGCTCATGGTCAACGTCGTACGCGCCGCACTGGTCCAGGCAACCTGGACAGGCGACACCGAATCCATGATTGCCAAGCACGAGGAGCACGCCCGCGAGGCGGCCCGCCAGGGTGCGAAGATCATCGGCTTCCAGGAGGTGTTCAACGCCCCCTACTTCTGCCAGGTGCAAGAGGCCGAGCACTACCGCTGGGCCGAGCAGGTACCGGAAGGGCCCACCGTCACGCGGATGCGGGAACTCGCCCGTGAGACCGGCATGGTCATCGTGGTCCCGGTCTTCGAGGTCGAGCAGTCCGGCTTCTACTTCAACACCGCCGCCGTGATCGACGCCGACGGCACGTATCTGGGGAAGTACCGCAAGCACCACATCCCCCAGGTCAAGGGCTTCTGGGAGAAGTACTACTTCAAGCCGGGGAACGCGGGCTGGCCCGTCTTCGACACGGCGGTCGGCAAGGTCGGCGTCTACATCTGCTACGACCGCCACTTCCCCGAGGGCTGGCGCCAGCTCGGCCTGAACGGCGCCCAGATCGTCTACAACCCCTCCGCCACGTCCCGCGGCCTCTCCGCCTACCTCTGGCAGCTCGAACAGCCGGCCGCGGCCGTCGCCAACGAGTACTTCATCGCCGCGATCAACCGCGTGGGCGTCGAGGAGTACGGCGACAACGACTTCTACGGTACGTCGTACTTCGTCGACCCGCGCGGCCAGTTCGTCGGCGATACCGCGAGCGACAAGGCCGAGGAACTCGTCGTCAGGGACCTGGACTTGGGGCTCATCGAGGAAGTACGCCAGCAGTGGGCGTTCTACCGGGACCGCCGCCCCGACGCGTACGAAGGACTGGTACAGCCGTGAAGGACCTCCACACCCGCCACCAGGCCGTCCTGCCCGAGTGGCTCGCGCTCTACTACGCCGACCCGCTGGAGATCACCCACGGGGAGGGCCGCCACGTCTGGGGCGCGGACGGCAAGCAGTATCTGGACTTCTTCGGCGGCATCCTCACCACGATGACCGCCCACGCGCTGCCCGAGGTCACCAAGGCGGTCAGCGAGCAGGCCGGACGGATCATCCACTCGTCCACGCTCTACCTCAACCGGCCGATGATCGACCTCGCCGAGCGGGTCGCGGGACTCTCCGGCATCCCGGACGCCCGCGTCTTCTTCACCACGTCGGGGACCGAGGCCAACGACACGGCGCTGCTCCTGGCCACCGCGCACCGCCGCTCGAACCAGATCCTGGCGATGCGCAACAGCTACCACGGCCGCTCCTTCACGGCCGTCGGCATCACCGGCAACAACGCCTGGTCGCCGACCAGCCTCTCGCCGCTCCAGACGCTGTACGTCCACGGCGGCGTCCGCAGCCGAGGCCCGTACGCCGCGCTGAGCGACGCCGAGTTCATCGAGGCCTGCGTCGCCGACCTCAAGGACATGCTCGGGCAGGCGCGCGGGGGAGTGGCGGCGCTGATCGCCGAGCCCATCCAGGGCGTCGGCGGCTTCACCTCGCCGCCGGACGGTCTGTACGCCGCCTTCCGCGAAGTCCTGTGGGAGCACGGCGTCCTGTGGATCTCGGACGAGGTGCAGACCGGCTGGGGCCGCACCGGCGACCACTTCTGGGGCTGGCAGGCGCACGCCGCGAGCGGCCCGCCGGACATACTCACCTTCGCCAAGGGCATCGGCAACGGCATGTCCATCGGTGGCGTCGTCGCGAGCGCCGAGGTCATGAACTCCCTTGACTCCAACTCCATTTCGACCTTCGGCGGCTCGCCGGTCACCATGGCGGCGGGCCTCGCCAACCTCACGTACCTCCTGGAGCACGACCTCCAGGGCAACGCACGGCGGGTCGGCGGTCTGCTCATCGAGCGGGTGCGCGCCATCTGTGCCCAGCTGCCCGTCGTACGCGAAGTGCGCGGCCGTGGCCTGATGATCGGCATCGAGCTGGTCAACCCCGGGACGGGCGAGGCCGATCCGCAGGCGGCGGCCGCCGTGCTCGAAGCGGCCCGCGAAGGCGGACTCCTCATCGGCAAGGGCGGCGGCCACGACACCAGCGTCCTGCGCATCGCGCCACCGCTCTCGCTGACCGTCGCGGAGGCGGAAGAAGGAGCGGCGATCCTCGAACAGGCCCTGCGCAGCGTCTAGTTCACGCGCCTCGCGGTAGTTCACGTGCCTTCCGGTATGAACGTACGAGCATGAAAGGGAGCGCCCCATCATGAGTACCCGCACCCTGATCCGCGGCGGACTCGTCATCACCGCCGCCGAAGAGGTCCACGCCGACGTGCTGATCGAGGACGGCAGGATCGCCGCGCTCGCCGCACACGGCTCGGGCGCCGCCGACGCGTGGACCGCGGACCACGTCATCGACGCCTCCCACAAGTACGTGATCCCGGGCGGAGTCGACGCGCACACGCACATGGACTTCCCGTTCGGCGGCACGTTCTCCTCCGACGACTTCGAGACGGGCACCCGGGCCGCGGCCTGGGGCGGCACCACCACGATCGTCGACTTCGCGGTGCAGACCAAGGGCCAGGCGCTGCGTGCGGGTCTGGACGCCTGGTACGCGAAGGCGGACGGCAAGTGCGCGATCGACTACGGCTTCCACATGATCCTCTCGGACGTCAACGAGAAGTCCTTGCGGGAGATGGACCTGCTGATCGAGGAAGGGGTCAGCTCCTTCAAGCTCTTCACCGCGTATCCGGGAGTCTTCTTCAGCGACGACGGCCAGATCCTGCGCGCGATGCAGCGGGCCGCCGCCAACGGCGGGCTGATCATGACGCACGCGGAGAACGGCCTCGCCATCGACGTACTGGTGGAGCAGGCGCTCGCCCGCGGCGAGACGGATCCGCGCTACCACGGTGAGGTGCGCAAGTCGCTCCTGGAGGCGGAGGCGACGCACCGGGTGATCAAGCTCGCCCAGGTGGCGGGCGCGCCGGTGTACGTCGTGCACGTGTCGGCGCAGGAGGCGGTGGCCGAGCTGGCGAGGGCGCGCGACGAGGGCCTGCCGGTGTTCGGGGAGACGTGCCCGCAGTATCTCTTCCTGTCCACGGACAACCTCGCGGAGCCCGATTTCGAGGGATCCAAGTACGTCTGCTCGACCCCGCTGCGCCCGCGCGAGCACCAGGCCGCGCTCTGGCGCGGCCTGCGCACGAACGACCTGCAGGTGGTGTCCACGGACCACTGCCCGTTCTGCTTCGTGGGCCAGAAGGAGCTGGGCCGCGGGGACTTCTCCAAGATCCCGAACGGCCTTCCGGGGGTCGAGAACCGCATGGACCTCCTCCACCAGGCGGTCGTCGACGGGCACATCAGCCGCCGCCGCTGGATCGAGATCGCCTGCGCGAGCCCGGCCCGGATGTTCGGCCTGTACGGCAAGAAGGGCACGATCGCGCCGGGCGCGGACGCGGACGTCGTCATCTACGACCCGGCCGCCGAGCAGGTCATGTCGGCCGACACCCACCACATGAACGTGGACTACTCCGCGTACGAGGGCAAGCACGTCACGGGCCAGGTGGAGACGGTCCTGTCCCGCGGTGAAGTGGTCATCGACCAGCGGAAGTTCACCGGGCGGGCCGGACATGGCGCGTACGTTCCGCGTGGCGTCACCCAGTACCTCGGCTAGTCGGCAAGGGGAGAGCGCATCATGGATTTCGGACTTGTCCTGCAGACCGATCCGCCGGCCGCACAGGTGATCAGCCTCATGAAGCGTGCCGAGCGCAACGGCTTCACGCACGGCTGGACCTTCGACTCGGCCGTCCTGTGGCAGGAGCCCTTCGTCATCTACAGCCAGATCCTGGCCCACACCGACCGGCTGATCGTCGGCCCGATGGTCACCAACCCGGGCACCCGCACCTGGGAGGTGACGGCCTCCACGTTCGCCACGCTCAACGACATGTACGGCAACCGCACCGTGTGCGGCATCGGGCGCGGCGACAGCGCGATGCGGGTGGCGGGCCGTACGCCGAACACCCTCGCCCGGATCAGCGAGTCGATGAAGGTCATCCGCTCGCTGGCATCGGGCGGGGAAGCGGACCTGGGCGGCACCACGATCCGCTTCCCCTGGATCAAGCCGGACGCGCAACTCCCGGTCTGGATGGCCGCGTACGGCCCCAAGGCGCTGAAGATGGCGGGCGAGGAGGCCGACGGATTCATCCTCCAGCTGGCCGACCCGTATCTGACGGAGACGATGGTGAAGGCGGTCCGCGACGCCGCCGCCGCGGCGGGCCGCGACCCGTCCTCGGTGACGATCTGCGTCGCGGCCCCCGCGTACCTGACGCAGGACGACTCACCGGCGTCCTTGGCCCACGCCCGCGAGCAGTGCCGCTGGTTCGGCGGCATGGTCGGCAACCACGTCGCCGACCTGGTGGCCAAGTACGGCGAGCACTCGGACCTGGTCCCCGAGGCCCTCACCGAGTACATCAAGGCCCGCGAGGGCTACGACTACTCCCACCACGGACGCGCCGACAACCCCGACACGGCCTTCGTCCCGGACGAGATCGTGGACCGCTTCTGCGTCATCGGCACACCACGCCAACACATCGCGAAACTGGAGGAGTTGAAGCGCCTGGGAGTCGACCAGTTCGCGCTGTACGCGATGCACGACGCCCGTGAGGACGTCATCGACGGGTACGGCACCACGGTCATCCCCGCCCTGTCGTGAGCGGCGGTCGGTGAGCGGCGGTCGGTGAGCGGCGGTCGGTGAGCGGCCCCGCGACGACCCGAACCGGCCGACCTTGCACTGGCCCTGACGCAGAGGGGTGTGACCCTTTTGCGATCTTTGTCGTACGGTAAACTGACGAACTGAGCCAAGGCGCTCCATTGAGCTGACAGTTGCTCAATTTTCAAGCGGCGACGTTGATCGCCGACGGTCTGAGGGGTGGGGGCAGGAGATGGGTCGCAGTACGCGCGCCGCCCGGCTCCCCGTGTCCGGTGTCTTCCGTGACCGCGCCGAGGTGCGCGCTCCCAGGGTCGTGCGCATCGACAACTCCGGCCGCGACAGCGTGCCTGATACCGACGGCGCCATGACGAGCAGCCCGCGCCTCTGATGCCTTCGGGGTCCCGACCCCGTTCCGCGTGCGCCCAGTTGCCGTCATCCACCTCCACCTGCCGACGGCACCAGTGCCCCGCGCCGCAGCGCGCCGCCGTGTCTGCCGTCGACCCGACCAGGGAGAGCAGATGACCACCCAGGAGATTCCCGAGCAGCTCCTCGACGGTTACGCCGACATTCTCACCGGGGCCGCCGCGACCGGCCGCCGCCTGACCCGTGAGGAGCTGACGTCACGCCGGGCGCTCGGCGCGCAGGCCGCCAACGCCGGATACGCGTGGCGCGTCCTCATCCGCGAACACCTCAACGCCACCCGCGTCCACCGTCCTACGACCGGCGACCCCGACCACCTGCTCGCGACCGCCGAGCAGGCCATCGACGCCTTCGCCGAGGGGTACGAACACGCGCAACGTCTCGTCGTACGCCAAGAGGAGGCCGCCCGGCGGGAGTTGATCGACGACCTGCTGTACGGGAGAGGCGACCTGGGGCGCCTCGCGGCCCGCGCCGAGCGCTTCGGCCTGCGGCTGTCCCACGCGCACGCGGTGGCCGTGGCCGAGGGGCCGACCGCGTACGACGAGACCGACCCCGTCTCACGTGACGTGGAGAGCGACCTCGTCGGCCGCTTCGGCGACCGCCACATCCTGCTCACCACCAAGGACGGCCGCCTCGTGTGCATCGCCCCCGCCCATCAGGAGGAGGTCCTCACCCACTTCGCCAAGCGGGCCCACGCCGCCACCGACGGCGGCCGCATCGCCATCGGCCGCCCCCAGCCCGGAGCGGCGGGCATCGCCCACAGCTACGAAGAAGCCGTCAGCACCCTGGAGCTCGCGACGCGCATGGGCTTCGACGAGCCCGTGCTGCGCGCCGCCGACCTCCTGGTCTTCCCCGTCCTCGCCCGCGACCGCCAGGCCCTGGTGGACCTGGTGCTCAACACGCTGGGCCCGCTGGAGGAGGCGCGGGGCGGAGCCGGGCCCCTGCTGGAGACCCTGCTCGCCTACTTCGACTCGGGGTGCGTGGCGGCCCAGGCGGCGCGGGAGTTGTCACTGAGCGTCCGAGCCCTCACGTACCGCCTGGAGCGTGTCCGCACCCTCACCGGCTCCGACCCCGCCGACCCGCTGGACCGCTACACCCTCCAGACGGCGGTGATCGGGGCCCGGCTGCTCGGCTGGCCCGGCACCTCGCTGTGAGGGTCAGTCGGTGACGTCGATCTTGCCGTTGAGCTTGGTGGGAGCGGCGCCCGCGGGCACGGGGGGCGTGCCGCCGGTGATGCCCTTGAGGAGTTCGGCGAGGTCGACCCCCGTGGTGGAGCTGAGGAGTTCGACGCCCTGGGCGACGTTGTCGGCGACCGTGCGCGACAGCTGGCTCGCGCCGTCCGTGGAGATCACGGTCATCTTGTCGATCGCGCTGAGCGGCTCGGACGCCTTGGCCACCACGCTGGGCAGCACCTCGACGAGCATCTGGAGCACCGCAGCGTCGCCGTACCGGTCGAACGCGTCGGCCTTCTTGCGCATCGCCTCCGCCTCAGCGGCTCCCTTGGCGCCGATCGCTGCGGCGTCGGCCTCGCCCTCCAGGCGTACGGCGTCGGCGAGCGCGGCACGCCGGGCCTTCTCGCCCTCACCGGTCAGCCGGGCCCGGTCGGCATCGGCCTGGGCCTGCTTGACCAGGGAGACGCGGCGGGCCTCCGCCTCCTGCTCGGCCTGGTAGCGCGCGGCGTCGGCGGGCTTGCGGACCTTGGTGTCCAGCTCCCGGTCGGTCAGGGCGGCCTGGCGCTGGGCGACCTTCTCCTGCTCGGTGAGGACCTCCTGCTGGCGGGCCGCGTCGGCGAGCGGTCCAGCGGCCCCCGCGCGGGCGGACGCCTCGTCGGTCTCGGCCTTGATCTCGGCCTGCTTGAGGGAGAACGTCCGCTGGGCGATCGCGATCTCCTCCTCGGCCTTCAGCCGTGCCTGCTCGGCGGCGCGGCGGGCCACGGCCTCCGCGATGTCCGCCTCCTGCTTGGCGCGGGCGGCCTCGGGACGGCCGAGGTCCTCCAGGTAGGAACCCTCGGTGGTGATGTCCTGGATCTGGAAGGCGTCGAGCACCAGGCCCTGCCCGGACAGGCTCGCCTCGGCCTCCTCGGCGACCTGCCCCGCGAAGGCGGCGCGGTCACGGATGATGTCCTCCACCGACATCCGGCCCACGATGGAGCGCAGCGCCCCGGAGAGCACCTCCTGGGTGAAGCCGACGATGCCGCCCTGCTGGGCGAGGAAGCGCTGGGCCGCGGCGCGTATGGAGTCCTCGGTGCCGCCGACCTTGACGATCGCGACGCCCTCCAGGTTGGCCTTCACGCCGCGCAGCGTCACCGCGCCGCGCACCGCGACGGGAATGTGCCGCGAGGACAGGTCGAGCGTGAACTTCTGCTGGACGAACGGCACGACGAACACGCCGCCGCCCACCACGACCTTCTGGCCGCTGTTGTCGGTGGAGATCAGGCCGGTGTCGGGATCGGTGGACTTCTTGCCGCGCCGCCCGGTCACGATGAAGGCCTCGCTGGGCCCGGCGACCTTGTAGCGGGTCACGACGACGAGCGCGAGCAGTACGAGGAGTACGACGACTCCGATGACGGCGGTCAGGACTGGACTCATGGTGAATTCCCCCCTGCCTCCCGGGGGCGGCAGATCGGTGATGTTGTACGGGTAGGTGGGCGCGGGACGCTGCTCAGCGCCGCACGGGGCGGACCGCGACCGAGGTCGGCGAGAGTGCCGCCTCCACCCAGACCTCGGTGCCGCGGGTGACGGCCTCGGCGCTCTTGGCGGCGAACTTGACCGGCTGACCGGCCAGTTGGAGCAGCACCTCGCCATAGCCGTCGACCGGGATCGCGGTGACCACGGCCCCCGCGGTGCCCACGAGATCGTCGCCCCGTGGCGTGGCCGCGGTCTGATCCCGCATCAGGGCGCGGCTGAACGTCCATGTCAGCCGGCCCGCCCCCACGCCGACGACCGCTCCGGCGGCGGTGGCGGCGCCCGCGCCGAGTCCGGTCGTGCCGAGCACGATCGCGCCGCCGAAGCCGAGCATGGACACGAAACCGGCGACGACGGGAAGGGACAGCAGCCCGTCGAAGAGCCCGTCGAGCACGCCCACACCGTCGAAGAGACCTTCGAGGACCCCGTCGAGGACGAGGGAGAGGATCAGCAGCACGATCCCCGCGACACCAAGACCCAGAAAGACAGTCACCGGAGCACCTCCCCACATTGCCGGATGTCTCGGTGAGGTGGGGATCTTCGCATGCGGGGCAGATGGGGCACATTGCCGTGATCCGGCAATCATCACGGTTCTTTCATGCCGGTCCCTGCGTGGGGTGTCGGCGGCGCCGGTCGCCCGCGGCGGGCTGCTGGCGGTGGGGAGGCGCGCGGGCTCCGGGGGAGGCCGGTGGGCGGCCTAGACTGGACCCTCGCGTACGAGACGTTCGTACGCGCGGGTCCGGGCGCGGAGGGAGGACGACTGTGGGAGCGGACGGCACCGGCTTCGACGATCCGTCGGCCGACGTCCTCGCCGAGGCGGCTTCGGCCTTCGGCCTGCTCGCCTCCTCCGCGCGGCTGCACATCGTGTGGGCGCTCGCGCAGGGCGAGAGCGACGTGACGGGGCTCGCGGAGCGGGTCGGCGGCGCGCTGCCCGCGGTCAGCCAGCATCTGACGAAGCTGAAACTGGCCGGGCTCGTCCGTTCCCGGCGCGAGGGCCGGCGCCAGGTCTACTTCGTCGACGACGCGGGTGTGGTGACCGTGGTGCGGCTGATGGTCGGCCAGCTGACCGACCGCGCCGAGAACGCCGACCGTGCCGGTATCGCCCACCGCGCCGGTTCCGCCGACCGTGCTGATCACGCCGACCGTGCCGCGAAGGCTCCCGCACGCCGGCTCCGCGGCCTTGGTGCCTGAGGCCGCAGCCGGTGGGCTCACCTCCCTCGAGGTGCTGCGCCGTGTGGACAGCGGCCCGCGCGGACTGACGGACGCGGAGGCCGAGCGGCGCGTCGCCCGGTTCGGCGAGAACACCCTTCCCGACCGGCGTGCGGTGTCGTGGCCCAGGCTCTTCGGCCGCAGCCTGCGCGATCCGTTCACGGTGGTGCTGCTCTGCCTGGGCCTGGTGTCGGCCACCGTCGCCTCCTGGGGCACCGCCTGCGTGATCCTGTGCCTGGTCGTCGTCAGCGGAGTGCTGCGGACGTCCGGCGAGTACCGCGCCGACCGGTCCATGGCCGCGCTCCGCGCCCTGGTGGCCACCACCGCGACCGTGCTGCGCCGCGCGGAACGGGACCAGGCCCCAGAGGAGCGGGAGATCCCGGTCGAGGAACTGGTGCCCGGGGATGTGGTGCGGCTCGGTCCCGGCGACCTCGTCCCCGCCGACGTACGACTGCTGCGCGCCAGTGGGCTCAGCGTGCGCCAGGCCGCGCTGACGGGCGAGTCGGCGCCGGTGCCCAAGGCCGCCGCCGACGTGCCGGGGCCGCGGGGCCCCGAAGGAGCCTTCGAGCAGCCGCACCTCTGCTTCCAGGGCAGCGGCGTCGCCTCGGGCAGCGCCAGCGCGGTGGTCGTCGCGACCGGGGCGCGGACCCGGTTCGCCGCCGCGCACGCTCTGCCGGGGCGGCGCGCGCCGAGCGCCTTCGACCGCTCCGTGCACGGCATCTCCTGGGTGCTCATCCGGTTCATGCTGCTGACCCCGCCGCTCGTCCTGATCGCCAACGCCGCCCTGCGCGGGCGCGGCCTGGAGACGCTGCCGTTCGCGGTCGCCGTGGCGGTCGGGCTGACGCCGGAGATGCTGCCGGTCATCGTCACCACCTGCCTGGCACGCGGGGCCTCGCTCCTGGCCCGTACGCACGGGGTGATCGTCAAGCGGCTGCCCGCGCTGCACGACCTCGGCGCCGTCGACGTCCTGTGCCTGGACAAGACCGGCACGCTCACCGAGGACCGGCCCGTCCTGGACCGCACCCTGGGGCCCGACGGGCGCGCGGCGCCCGAAGCGCTGCACTGGGCCGCGGTCAACTCCTGGTGGACACTCCAGCTCGCCGAGCTGCCCGCCCCCGACCCGCTCGACGACGCGGTGCTCGACGCGGCGGGCGAGGACGAAGCCATGCGGTACGAGGGGGTGGCGGCGCTTCCCTTCGATCCCGTACGCCGCCTCGCCACCGCCGTCGTACGCGGCCACGGAAGCCTCGGCACCCACACGCTCGTGGTCAAGGGCGCGGTCGAGGCCGTGTTGGAGCGTTGCGTGCTCGACGGCCCCGAGCGCGAGCGGCTCCTGTCCCTGGCCGCCGACCAAGCGCACGGCGGCCTGCGCCTCCTGGCGGTGGCCACCGCCGAGCGGCCCGCCCGCACCCGCGCCTACACCCCGGCCGACGAACGCGGCCTGACCTTCCGCGGCTTCCTCACCCTGCGGGACGCGCTCGCCCCGACCGCCGCCATCGCCCTGCGCGACCTCGCCGACAGCGGCATCACGGTCAAGATCCTCACCGGCGACCATCCGGGGACGGCGGCGCGGGCCTGCCGCGAGCTGGGGATCGGCCCCGGCGAAGTCCTCACCGCCGACCGCGTCGACAGCCTCACCGACGCCGAACTCGCCGAGGCCGCCGACCGCACCACCGTCTTCGCCCGCTGCACCCCCGAGCACAAGGCCCGCGTCACGGCGGCGCTGCGGTCGCGCGGGCACACCACCGGGTTCCTCGGCGACGGGGTCAACGACCTGCCCGCCCTGCGGTCCGCCGACGTCGGGATCGCCCCGCGGGCCGCTGTGGACGTCGTACGCGAGAGCGCCGACGTGGTGCTCGCCGACAAGGACCTCACCGCGGTCGGCCACGCCGTCCTCGCGGGCCGCCACAGCAGCGGCAACATCGCCACGTATCTGCGCGTCACCCTCTCCTCGAACCTCGGCAACGTCATCGCGATGCTCTGCGCGGGCCTCCTGCTGCCGTTCCTGCCGATGCTCCCCGCGCAGGTCCTCGTGCAGAACCTCTGCTTCGACGCCGCGCAGCTCGCCTTCGCCTACGAGCGGCCCCACCCGGCGGTTCTCGCCCGCCCCACCGTGCTGCGGCCCCGCGCCTTCCTGCGCCTCATCACCGGCTTCGGCGCCCTCAACGCCCTCGCCGACCTCGCCACCTTCCTCGTCCTCACGCTCGCCCTGCACGGCCCCGGAGCCGTGGACGACCAGGCGGTGTTCCACTCCGGGTGGTTCACCGAGAACCTGCTGACCCAGGCCCTGGTGATGCTGCTCCTGCGGACCGGCCGCCGCCGCGCGGAGGGCAGGACGCCCGGTCCGGTCGGCCTGTCGGTGGCCGCGCTCGCCGCCGTGGGACTGCTCCTGCCGCTCTCCCCGCTGGGCCCGCTCCTGGGCATGACGGCGCTTCCGGTCCTGTACTACCCGCTGCTCGCGGTCGTCCTCGGGCTGTACGCGGCGGCGCTCGGGGTGGCCCGAAGGCGCTGGGGTCCTCAGCCGTAGGAGAGGTCGGAGCAGGGGTTGTCGTCGCCGGAGCGGGCGTCGTCGGCGACCTGGGAGGGGACGGGTTCCGGCTCGACGGACGGGGTGGCCGAGGGGGTTCGCGCGTACGACAGGCCGAGCGTGACCGTGATGCCGGGCGCGCTCGCCGACTCGACCTCCGCGCCCGGGAACAGCCGGGCGAGCGACTTCGCCCGGCTCTTCTCGCCGGGGCCGTACGCGATCACCGTGGTGGCGTGGTCCTGGGCATCGGCGGTCGCGGTGCCGGTGACCGTGAAGCCGTGCTCGGTGAGGGTTTTGGCCGCGCGGGCGGCGAGGCCGGAGACGGTGGTGCCGTTGCGGACGGACACGGCGGCGCCCTCTCCGGAGACCGGCGCGGCGCTCTTCGCGTCGGTGGGTTCTCTCGTGCCCTTCCCGCCGTTCTTGCCGCTGGCGTCCGCACCGTCCAGCGTGCGGTCGTCCTTGAGCGAGGCCCACAGCGCGTCGGCGTCCGGCTGGACGACGGCGACGCGCGAACCCTCGTACCGCCAGGGGATGGTGACGAACTTGGTGTTGCCCAGGTCGATGTCCTTGAGGGACATCGCGAACGAGATCAGCTTGTCGGCGGAGCCGAGACCGGGATCGACGGTCAGGGAATGCGTCGCGGCGTCCGCGAGCGGCAGCAGCTTGGTGGGGGTCAGACCGTCGCTCTTGAGCTTTTTCAACAGGCTCGCGACAAAGGCCTGCTGGCGCTTGATGCGGCCTATGTCGGAGCCGTCGCCGATGCCGTGCCGGATGCGTACGTAGTCCAGCGCCTTGTGGCCCGACACCTTCTGCTCGCCCTTGGCGAAGAGACGGGCGCCGCGCGTGCCGCGGTGGGGGTTGAGATCGCGCTGGTAGACGTCCTGCGGCAGACACACCTCGACCCCGCCCACCACGTCCGTCAGCTCCGCGAACCCCTTGAAGTCCACGACGACGGTGTGGTCCACCCGCAGTCCGGTGAGGTGCTCGACGGTGTTCTGGGTGCAGGCGGGGTTGCCCTTGGCGGTCTCGCCCACGGAGTACGCGGCGTTGAACATCGTGTCCGGCCGGGCCTTGGTCCAGCTGCCGTCCGGGAGTTTGCAGGGCGGCAGGTCCACGAGGGTGTCGCGGGGAATGGAGACGGCGACGGCGTGCCGGTGGTCGGCGTACACGTGCAGCAGGAAGGCGGTGTCGGAGCGCCCGATGTCGCTCTTGTCGCCGCCGCCGAGCGCGCTGTTCCCCGCGGTGCGCGCGTCCGAGCCGATGACCAGGACGTTCTCGCCCTTGGACGCGTCGGCGTCGGGCCGGTCGCCGGAGACGCCATCCGCCGCGAAGGTGTCGATGTTGCCGCTGAGTCTGAAGTACACCCACCCGGCGCCGGCCGTCACGAGGACGAGCAACGACAGGACGATGCCGAGCGTGAGCCGCACACGGCCGCGCTTGCGCCGACGGCCGCGTGCCGTTGCACGGTGGCTGGTTGTCATGGGTGCGCCCTGCCCGTCCGAGTCGATCCGCCTCATGGAGAGGGACCTTCCGGCCCGCCCCATGGTTGTACAGTTGCGCAATGTAGCAATCTTTTCTGAGGCAACCGACAGCTGAGTGGCAGCTGGACATCTGTGGAGAAGGGCGGGCGACGATGCTCCGTAACGGACTGGAACCCTGGCATCTGCTCATCGTGGGAATCGTGGTCATCGTGCTGTTCGGATCCAAGAAGCTGCCGGACACGGCCCGCGCGGTGGGCAAGTCCCTGCGGATCCTCAAGAGCGAGACCAGGGCCATGCGGGAGGACGGCGCGGACTGACCGACGAGGAGATCGCCGCGCACCTGGTGATCGGCCCGTGCACGGCGAAGGCGCACGTGAGCCGGGCGATGGCGAAACTCGGGGCGCGTGACCGGGCCCAACTGGTCCACTTCGCCTGCGAGTCGGGGCTTGTCGCGGCCCGCGACGCGGCTCCGTGGGGACAGTCAGGGGGAGCCATGGCCATGGCATGATCTGCGCGTGACCGTCATACCGTTCAGACATGTCGCCGTCCTCACCGCCACCGTGGCCCTGCTCGCCACCGGGTGCGGACTTTCGGAGGAGTTGGAACGGGAGGCGGACCCCGGGCGTACGGCGTCTGCTCAGGAGGGCCGGTCCGACGCGGAGGGCGGGTTGTCGGCTTCGGCCGGGCCCGATGCGCCGACGGGGGATCCCGTCGGGACGGGGGCGCCCGAGGTGCCTGAAGCGGCTTCACCCTCCTGCCCCGCCTCCGGGGTCCGCGTCGTGGGAGGCATGGTCAGCCCCGCCATGGGGCTGCGCGCGATGTCCGTGACGCTGACCAACTGCGGCAAGGACACCTACCGCCTGAAGGGCTACCCGAAGCTGCGGGTGCTCGACGAGCACCGCGAACCCCTCGACGTACAGGTCCTCGAAGGCACCGAGCCCATCATGGCGAGGGACGACGACCCCGGCCCGCGCCACTCCGTCTCCCTCAAGCGGGGCGAGGAGGCGTACACCGTCATCGTCTGGCGCAACACCGTCACCGACACGACGACGACCGCCGTCAGCGGCACCTACCTGAAGGTCACCCCCGCGCCCGGCACCCGGCCCGCGACCGTGACACCGGAGGGCAGGATCGACCTCGGCAACACCGGCCGCATCGGCACCACCGCCTGGCAGCGCAGCCCGGCGGACGAGCAGAGCCCGTCCCGGCCTACGGCACCCGCGCCGTCCACTCCGGCGAGCTGAACTTCGTCCGGGCGAGCTCCCGCGCCCTGGCCATCTCCTCGTCCGTGGCCTTGCCCGCCGTCAGGCCGTACCGCGTACGGAAGGAGTCGAGCATCCGCTCGATCACGCTCTCGCGCGGCAGACCCGTCTGGCGGCGCAGCGGGTCCACGCGCTTCTTCGCGCTCTTCGTGCCCTTGTCCGAGAGCTTCTCGCGGCCGATGCGGAGCACGTCGACCATTTTCTCCGCGTCGATGTCGTACGACATCATCACGTGGTGGAGGACGGCTCCGTGCCCGCCCACCATCCGCTTCTGGGCGGCGCCCGCGACCTTCCCGGCCTCGGTGGCGATGTCGTTGAGCGGTTGGTACCACGCCTTGATGCCCATGTCGCCGAGGGCGTCCAGCACCCAGTCGTCCAGATAGGCGTAGCTGTCGGCGAAGGACAGGCCCTGCACGAGGGAGTCCGGGACCGAGAGCGAGTACGTGATGGTGTTGCCCGGCTCGCAGAACATGGCACCGCCGCCGCTGATCCGGCGCACCACCTGAACGCCGTGCCGCGCGGCGCCCTGCGGATCCACCTCGTTGCCCAGGGACTGGAAGCTCCCGATGACGACCGCCGGGGAATCCCACTCCCACACGCGCAGCGTCGGCGGCCGGCGCCCGGCGGCGACCTCCTCGGTGAGCACCTCGTCCAGGGCCATGAGCAGGGCGGGGGACTGCGGGGCCTCGTGGATCAGCTGCCAGTCGTAGTCGGTCCAGTCCGTGGCGTGCGCCAGCGCCCGGCGCACCGCCACACCCACGCCCTCGGACGTGAGCCCGTACATCACCGTGCCCTCGGGGACCGCCGCGTCGATGCGGGCGGCGAGGCCCGCCGTGTCGGTGTCGGCGGGGGCGCCCTCCAGGGCGCGGCTCAGGGCGTCGAACGCCTCGTCGGGTTCGAGGAAGAAGTCCCCCGCCACCCGCACGTGCCGCAGCACACCGTCCTCGACCTCCAGATCCACGACGACGAGCTTGCCGCCCGGGACCTTGTACTCACCGTGCACTGTGCTTCCTCCGGGCCTTGCCGCATCACGAACCGCCGAATCGCGAACACTCTCAGCCTGCGATTTCATATCAGGACAACTAGACCCACTAGGGATCGATTCCCCATGAGCCACGCTGAGACGAGTGACCAAGCCACCGCCGGTGCCTCACCGGCGGTCAAACTGACGCTCGCGACCCTGACGATGATGGTCGTCGGCTCCATGGTCGGCGCGGGCGTGTTCTCGCTGCCCCGGCGGTTCGCCCAGGAGACCGGCGTCGCGGGTGCGTTGATCGCCTGGGCCATCGCCGGTACGGGCATGCTGATGCTCGCCTTCGTCTTCCAGACCCTCGCCGTCCGCAGACCGGATCTGGACGCCGGTGTCTACGCCTACGCGAAGGCCGGGTTCGGCGAGTACCTCGGCTTCTTCTCCGCCTTCGGGTACTGGGCCAGCGCGTGCGTCGGCAACGTCACCTACTGGGTGCTCATCATGTCGACGATCGGGGCCATCTGGCCGAGCCTCGGCGACGGCGACACCCTGCTCGCCGTCGTCCTCTCCTCGTTCGGCCTCTGGGCGTTCTTCCTGCTGATCCGGCGCGGGGTCAAGGAAGCGGCGGCGATCAACAGGATCGTGACCGTCGCCAAGATCGTGCCCATCCTCGTCTTCGTGATCCTGGCCCTCTTCTTCTTCAAGCCGTCCGTGTTCGCCGACAACTTCGGCGGCGCCGACTACGCGGGATCGCTCTTCAACCAGGTGCGCGGCACCATGCTGGCCACCGTCTTCGTCTTCCTCGGCGTCGAGGGCGCGAGCGTCTACTCCCGGCACGCCAAGCGCCGCGAGGACGTCGGCCGGGCCACGATCCTGGGCTTCCTCAGCGTCTTCGCCGTCTTCGCGTCGGTCACCATCGTCAGTTACGGGATCATGCCGATGGCCGAGATCGCCGAGCTGCGCCAGCCGTCCATGGCGGGGGTCCTCGAAGAGGCCGTCGGCACCTGGGGCAAGGTCTTCGTCAGCGTCGGGCTCATCGTCTCCGTGCTCGGCGCCTACCTCGCCTGGACGCTGATGGCCGCGGAGGTGCTCTTCGTCGCCGCGAAGGACGACGACATGCCCCGCTTCCTGCGCAAGGCCACCTCCGAGGACGTGCCGGTCCCCGCGCTCCTGATGACCACCGCGCTGAGCCAGGTGGTCCTGGTCGTCACGATGTTCTCCGACGACGCGTTCAACTTCGCGCTCGACCTGACCAGCGCGCTGAGCCTCATCCCGTTCCTGCTCGCGGCGGGCTTCGCCGTCAAGATCGCCACCGGGCCCGGCCGCGAGGACGTCGCCGGGCGCGGCACGCGCAAGGAACTCGTCGTCGCGGTGATCGCCACGCTGTACATGGCGTTCCTGCTGTACGCGGCCGGGCTCAAGTTCGTCCTGGTCTCCTTCATCGTCTACGCCCCCGCGACCCTCCTGTTCGTCAAGGCCCGGCGGGAACAGAACCGGCGCCTGTTCTCCCCGCGCGAGGCCGTCATCTGCGCCGTCTCGATCGCGGGCGCCGTCGTGGGCGTGATCGCCCTCGCGGTCGGCTGGATCGAGCTCTGACCGGCCCCGAACAGCCCCGCCCCTGTTGCCACCGACCGAAAGGCGCACCGTGACCAGCCACGACACCCCCGACGCACCGACCTTCGGTGTCCACTCCGAGGTCGGCAGGCTGCGCAAGGTACTGGTCTGCGCGCCGGGACTCGCCCACCGCAGGCTCACCCCCACCAACGCCGACGACCTGCTCTTCGACGACGTCATGTGGGTGGAGAACGCCCAGCGCGACCACGCCGACTTCGTCATCAAGCTCCAGCAGCGCGGCGTCGAGGTCGTCGAGCTGCACGACCTCCTCGCGCAGACCATGGCGATCCCCGAGGCGAGGACCTGGCTCCTCGACCGGAAGATCACCGCGAACGAGGTAGGCCTCGGCCTCATCGACGGCACCCGCGCCTTCCTGGAGACGCTGGAGCCCCGGCAGCTCGCCGAGTACCTCATCGGGGGCCTCGCCGTCGCGGACCTGCCGGACGAGTTCCGCTCCGGCTACGTCGCGCTCGTACGCGAATCCACCGGCGTACGCGAATACCTGATGCCGCCGCTGCCGAACACCCTCTACACGCGCGACACGACGTGCTGGCTGTACGGCGGCGTCACGCTCAACCCGCTGTACTGGCCGGCCCGGCACGACGAGACGCTCCTGATGAAGGCCGTCTACCGGTTCCACCCGGACTTCACCGGGGCCACGGTGTGGTGGGGCGACCCCGAACGCGACTGGGGCCAGGCGACGTTCGAGGGCGGCGACATCATGCCCGTCGGCAACGGCGTCGTCCTGATGGGCATGAGCGAGCGCACCTCGCGACAGGCCATCACCCAGGTCGCATCGGCGCTGTTCGAGAAGGGCGCGGCCGAGCAGGTCGTCGTCGCCGGGATGCCCAAGCTGCGCGCGGCCATGCACCTCGACACCGTCTTCACCTTCGCCGACCGCGACATCGTCACGCTCTACCCGAAGATCATGGACGCCGTGCACTCCTTCACGCTGCGGCCCGGCGGCAAGGCGGCGCCCGTCGAGATCACGGACGAGGGTTCGCGTCCGTTCGTCGACGTCGTCGCCAAGTCGCTCGGCCTGCCCGAGCTGCGCGTGATCGAGACGGGCGGGGACGTCTACGCCTCCGAGCGGCAGCAGTGGGACAGCGGGAACAACGCCGTGGCCCTGGAGCCGGGCGTGGTCTTCACGTACGACCGCAACACCCAGACCAACACGCTGCTGCGCAAGGCGGGTGTCGAGGTCATCACCATCGTCGGCGCCGAACTCGGCCGGGGCCGCGGCGGCGGGCACTGCATGACGTGCCCGCTCGTCCGCGACGCCGTGGAGTTCTGACTCTGACTCTGACGCTCACTCCGACTCAGTAGCGCTGGGCCTTGACCAACTGCGCGGAGAGCTTCGGCTCCGGGGGCTCGTGGCTGATGGCGTACCGCTGGGCCCGCTTGCCCGGTGCGAGGTTCTCCGTACCGACGTAGCGGGTCTCCACGGACTTGCCCGAGGAGTCCAGGAAGTCGACCCGCACGGCGAAGTCCGCCGTCTTGTCGGTCCTGTTGGTGAAGGTCACCACGGAGGCGAGCACGCCGCCGGTCTCCGAGCGCGGCTTGCCCGTCATGGAGACGTCGGACATCGCGTTGCCCCGGCCCTCGACGTCCTTCAGCGCGTCCTTGGCGGCCTGGTTGGCGCGCTCCGTGTCGGCGGAGACGGACGCCTCGAACTCGTCCGCGCGCTCCGAGGCGGAGGCCTCGGCCTTCGAGGCCGACGCGCGGGCGGACTCGGCGGCCTCCGAGGCCTGCGACTTCAGCGGGGAGGCGGTCTTCTCCGAGAAGGACGAGGAATCGGGAGCCGACGGCCGGTCGCTGACCGTCCTGCTGCCCTCGGCCGACGGGGCGTCGCTGTCGGTGCTGCACGAGACGAGCGCGGCGGCGGCCGTCACCGTGGCGGCGAGCGTGAGGGCGGCGGACACCGCGGGCCCGCGACGTGAGGGACGCCGTTTCCCGCGGGGCGGCATGGGGTTCATTCGCTGCGGTCCTTTCGCTGCTGGTGCATGTGCTGGTGTTGCTGGTGGCTGTGGCTGTCTCGTGGCGGATGCGGTCAGTACCGCAGGGCGCAGGCGATCCGGCCCCGGTCGGCGAGCGTGCCTTCGGGTACGAAGTGGACCTGTGCGCCCGTGTCCAGGGCCCGCTCGACGATGTCGTCCACGACGTCGTCCACCGCGTCCAGGTCGTCGGATCCGGCCGGCACCAGATGCCCGCCGTCGTCACGCACGGTCGCCTGGTAGCTGTCCTCCACGGCGAGCAGGCGGACGCGGTCCGTCGTCACGTTCTGCCAGACCTCGTCGAGACCGGCCGCGTACTGGTGTCGGCCCTGCGCCGCCTCCAACTCATGGAGCAGCGAGCCCAGTTCGGACTTGTCCCGGGCCGCGAGGAAGGGGCGTACCGCCTGGCGTACCGCGTCCGCAGGGCCGTGCGCGAGGCCGCCGTGCACCACCCGCGTGGCCTCCTTGGTGACCGTGCCGACGTCGTCGACGAGGGAGAGCGCGGCGGCCTCCCCGGCCACGAACAGGGGGCGCGGATGGGCGCGGAGCACTCCGGCCACGGCGTGGTCGGCCTCGCGCAGGAACTTGCGGGTCTGCTCGTCGCGGAAGGTGCTCGGCAGGTCGCCGATCCGTTCCTGGCGCTCGGCGTCCGGGTCGTCCAGGCTCCGGGTCAGCGGGAACTTGTCCGCCTTGTGCTGGGCGACCCGCTCGGCGGTGCCGCTCCACAGCGTGACGCGGTCGGCCGAGACACCGAGGACCCAGTACGGGCGCTCGGCGGCCTGGGCCGCGACCACGTTGCGGGTCAGGAAGGTGTCCGAGAGCACCACGCGCGAGGGCACCGTCCTGGCGAGCGACCACACCTGGTGCTCCCCGGGGGCGGCGAAGACGGCGAGCCCGTCCTCGGCGTGCACGAGGTCGATCTCCGCCACCGCCTGGTCCAGCTGCGCGGCCACCTCGATCCGCTGCTCCCTGGCCACGGCGGGGTCGGACTTCAGGCGTTCCTTGGCCTCGGCGACGAGGTTGCGCAGCCGTACGGGATCCTGCGCGTTGTCCGGTTCCCTGCGGTGGGTCGGCAGCAGGACCGTGACGGCGGGGTAGGGGCGCGGCCGGCGCAGCCCGGCCAGAGTGGCCGGATTGAGGGAGGGATGCATGGGGTGACCCTTTCGGGACGGGGCGGCGGATGCGGAGCCTCCGGAGAGGGCATGGCGCCATGAAACGCACCATATGCCCGTTCCATGGTCGTGGCACCTCACCCGCTGCGGGTCAGCTCGGCGGGGAAATGCGGGACCTGGATGTGCCCCGGCCCTGGTGCGGCGGCTTCGGGTGGGTGCGGGGTCGATTACTTATGTTTTGCGAGGTTCGGGGGACTGGGTGAGCATGAGGTCGCGCGCCCTCCACCGGCGACATCCGTCGCCGGACGGCCGCGCCGGACCTCGGAGCTGAGGCGGTTGGCGAAGGGCATGCCCGGGGGTGCGGGCGGGGACTCCGGCGGGGCGGGGTGCTGGCAGCGGACCGTGCGCAGTGGCGCGCGGCGCGCCCGTGCGGTCGCCAGGAAGCCGTACTGGGAGCGGCCCGACTCCACCTATCTCGTCCGGCGCTGGCCGGACCTCACGGCCGTCTGCTTCGGCACCGTCTTCTTCTGGCTCTCCCTCACGCCTTCCCTCGTGCCCCGGCCCTGGTTGCTGCAGGGCGTCGTCGGAGGGATCACCGCGGCCATCGGCTACGGCCTCGGCTCGATCGTCGCCACCGTGGGCCGCGCGCTGCTGCGGTGGCGGCCGGGCGACCGGGCGCGAGCGCGTCTCTGGCAGGCGTACTGGGTCCTCGGTCTCGTCCTCACCGTCTGGCTGATCGCCGAGAGCGACCACTCGCAGCGCCGGCTGCGCGAGCTCCAGGGGCTGGCGCCGTCGATGGCCTGGCACACGCCGGTCATCATGCTGGTCGCGGTCCTGCTCTGGGCCCTGTTCCTGCTCGCGGCCCGTGGCATCCGGCTCGGGGCGCGCAGGCTGACCCGCGCCCTGCACCGGTTCGTGCCGCTGCCCCTGGCCATCGGCCTCGGTCTCGCGCTCAGCGCGTTGATCGTCACGGTCGGGCTGCGCGACGTCGTCTTCCAGCGCGGCGTCATCGACCTCGCCGATCGCATCGCGTACGCGACGAACGGTGGCACGAAGGACGGCATCCACCCGCCCACGTCACCGCTGGTGTCCGGAGGGCCCGGCTCGCTCCTGCGGTGGGCGGACCTCGGATTCCAGGGCCGCAACTTCGCCGGGTCCACGCCGTCGAAGGAACAGATCACGAAGTACACGGGCAGGCCCGCGAAGGACCCCGTCCGTGTCTACGTCAGCGCGTCGGCGCCGGAGGCCTTCAGCAGCCGGGACCCGTTCGAGGCCAAGGCGCGGCTGGCCGTGGAGGAGCTGGAGCGGACGGGGGCCTTCGACCGTGACGTGCTGGCCATCGCGGGGACGACGGGCACGGGCTGGGTCAACGCCGACATCAGTGAGCCCCTGGAGTACATGCACGACGGCAACACGGCCATCGTCGCCGTCCAGTACTCCTACCTGCCCAGCTGGGTCTCCTTCCTCGTCGACAAGGAGCGCGCCGCGCAGGCCACGCGCCGGCTCGTCGACGCGGTCCTCGCCAAGTGGTCCGCCCTGCCGGAGGACGACAGGCCCAAGCTCGTCGTCACCGGGGAGAGCCTGGGCGGGTTCGCGATCGAGTCGTCGTTCGACGGGGTGGACGACCTGCTGGCCCGGACGGACGGAGCGCTGATCGTCGGCACGCCCAACTTCGCCCCGATGTCGCGGGAGATCCGCGACCGCCGGGACGCGGGGAGCCCGGTCTGGCGTCCGCTGTACGACGGGGGCAGGAACGTGCGGTTCGCGCAGTTCCCCGAGCGGGACCTGGAGCGGCCGGGTCCGGACGCGCCCTGGGGGCACCCCAGGGTGGTCTACCTCCAGAACGCCTCCGACCCGGTCGTCTGGTGGTCCTCCGACCTGTTCCTGCACCGCCCGCAGTGGCTCGACAGCCCTCTGGGCCCGGACATCACCCCGGCGATCCGCTGGTTCCCCGTCGTCACCTTCTGGCAGACGTCGGTGGACATGGCGGTGTCATACGGCGTCGAGGCGCCGCACGGTCACCGGTACGGAGTGGGGCCTGTGGACGGGTGGGCGGCGGTTGTTCCGCGGGTGGGGTGGACGGGGGTGGATACGGGGCGGCTTCGGCGGCATATGGAGGAGCGGGTGGCGCCGTACTGAGCGGGGGCGGGGGCGGGGGTGGGTGCGGGTGCGGTTCTGCTCCGTCCTGGGGGCGGGGCCGCGCCGGTATGTCCGTCCTCGCCATCGTCCGGTGGCCGCGCGGCTACTTCGCTCCCGGAGCGCCGCGAACCGTGCTCCGGGCGGAAATACCGGCACGTCCCCTCGGGCGCGATGCCGACTGCGGCTGCGCGGGGGTGCCCCTCGCTGCGGCGGCACAACGCACAATCTGAGGCACACCCCCGCCGCCCCCCCCACCTGCACGCCTCCCCCCCCCACGCGCACAACCCACCCACCCCCTCGTGGCGCTCCGGGGCAATCGGGTGGGTGGGCGGGAAAGTCTGTTCGGTCAGGGGTGGATGCGGGGTGATCGGGTGGGTGGGTGGGGAGGCCTGTTGGTGCAGGTGAGGCCGCGGGGGATGAGGTACGGACAGGGCCCAGGGGCCAGGCCACGTGGGATTCATCTCGAATCCATGCGCTGTACTCCGCAGCCGTACGGATTGTCAGTCCGGCGTGCTCTCATGGATGCATGATCGAAGTGATCGAAGACTTTCTCGTACGCGGCGTCGCAGACGTCGAAGAAGCCCTCCGCAAGGCAGCCGCCGCCGAGGTCATGCCGCGGTTCCGACAGCTCGCCGAGGGCGATGTCGTCCAGAAGAGCGGGCCGCACGACCTCGTGACGGTGGCCGACCGCCTCGCCGAGGAGCAGCTGACGGCCGCACTCACCACGCTGCTCCCGGGCTCCGTGGTCGTCGGGGAGGAAGCGGTGCACGCGGACCCCTCGACGTACGAGGCGATACGCGCCGAAGCGCCGGTGTGGATCGTCGACCCGGTCGACGGCACACGGCAGTTCGTGCACGGCGACCCCGGATTCTGCATGCTGATAGCGCTGGCGTGGAGGGGCGAGGTGCTCGCCTCCTGGACGTACGCCCCGGCGCTGGACGAAATGGCCGTCGCGGTGCGCGGCAAGGGCGCCTGGCTCGACGGCGAGCGCCTGGTGGCCGGTTCGCCGGGCGAGGTGCTCGAAGTGGCGACCTCGCACCCGGACTTCAGCACCCCCGACCAGAAGCGCGTGCTCCTCGGACTGCGCGTCGAGGGCGTCGCGCCGCGGCCCTGCGGCTCGGCGGGGCTCGAGTATCTGGCCATAGCCAAGGGGGAGTTGGACGCGGTCGCGTTCTCCTGGGAGCTCGCCTGGGACCACGCGGCGGGACTGCTGCTCGTCGCCGAGGCCGGGGGCGGCAATCTGACCGTCGCGGGCGAGCCCTTCCGGATAGAGGGCGGAAACGCGCTGCCGTTCACCGCCGCCCGGGACGCTGCCACGGTTGACCGAGTGGTGGAGCTGTTGGCTGCCGCAGCCTGATCTGCGGGGCGCTGCGCGGCGGCCCGAGCCTGAGACGCACGGTGGCCACCTCGCATTCGGCGACGGACGCCGGGCCGTTCGGCCCGTGGGAGGACGCTGACGTGCGGCGACCAGGTCGTCCCCCGTCTCGAACCAGTCGGCGGAGCCCGCGTCAGCGCGGTGCAACCAGCACGTCACCCGTCAGAGGCCACCCGCGCTCACGGCGCTGTCGGTGGCCCGGCCTATCCTGGGCGGCAGAGGCCATCGGCTGACAAAGGAGTCCGAAGGTGCCGTCGATGCTTGATGCCGTCATCGTGGGGGCGGGACCGAACGGTCTGACCGCTGCCGTCGAGCTGGCCCGCCGAGGCTTCTCGGTGGCCGTGTTCGAGGCCAAGGACACCGTCGGCGGTGGGGCGAGGACCGAGGAGCTGACGCTCCCCGGGTTCCGGCACGACCCCTGTTCCGCCGCACACCCCCTGGGCGTCAGCTCGCCCGTGTTCCGCACCATGCCCCTCGACCGGTACGGCCTCGAGTGGCTCCAGCCGCAGCTGCCCATGGCGCACCCGCTCCTTAACGGCGGCGCCGCCGTCCTCTCCCGTTCCGTCGCCGAGACCGCCGCCTCGTTCGGGCCGCGTGACGCGGGGGCGTACCGACGGCTCATCGAGCCCTTCGTCGGCAAGTGGGACACGCTCCTTCAGGACTTCATGTCGCTGCCGTCGACCGCCCTGCCGCGCGACCCCGTGACCCTCGCCCGCTTCGGCCTCGCCGGCCTTCCGCCCTCCACCTGGCTGATGCGGCGCTTCCGCGACGAGCCGGCCCGCGCCCTGTTCTCCGGGCTCGTCGCCCATGTCATCGCGCCGCTCGGCGGAATCGCCACCGGAGCCGTCGGCATGGTCTTCGCGCTGGCGGCGCACGCCCGCGGCTGGCCGGTCGCCCGGGGCGGCTCGCAGTCGATCTCGGACGCGCTCACCGCTTATCTGAAGGACCTCGGGGGCGCGGTCCACACGGACTACGAGGTCAAGCGGCTCGACGATCTGCCGCCGGCGCGCGCGTACATCTTCGACACCTCACCCACCGCGCTCGCCCGGATCGCGGGTCTGGGGCGCAGCTACGAGCGCTATCGCTACGGCGCGAGCGTCTTCAAGATTGATTACGCCCTCGACGGGCCTGTCCCCTGGACGGCGAAGGAGGCCCGGGAGGCGGGCACGGTGCAGGTGGGGGGCAGCAGCGCCGAGATCGGGGCCGCGTTGCGCGCGGCGTCGCGCGAGAACCGTGCGCCGGATCCGCCGTTCCTGATCACCGTGCAGCCCAGCGTCGTCGATCCCTCGCGGGCGCCCGCGGGCAAACAGGTCTTCTGGGCGTACGGGCACGTGCCGAACGGCTGGGACGGCGACCTCACCGACGCGATCGAGCGCCAGCTGGAGCGTTTCGCCCCCGGCTTCCGTGATCGCGTCCTCGCCCGCGCCACCGCGGGGCCCGCGGAGCTGGTCGCGCGCAACGCGAATTACGTGGGCGGTGACATCGCCTGCGGCGCCGCGAGCGGTATCCAGCTGCTGCTGCGCCCCAAGATGTCCCTCTTCCCGTACAGCACCGCGCACCCGGCGGTGTTCATCTGCTCCTCGGCGACGCCGCCGGGCCCCGGCGTACACGGCATGTCGGGCCACAACGCAGCCAAGGCAGTCTGGCGCACCCTCCACAAGCCTTAACCCGACCCGCAGCCACGGGGTCCCTCCCGAACAGACCTTTCCCGCCCAGCCACCCGATTGCCCCGCGGCGTCGGGGAGGTGCGGAGTGGTTAGGCGGGTGCAGTGGCGCCCCACCCCCTGCACCCGCAGTCGGCAGCGCGCCTGAGGGGACGTGCCGGTATTTCCGCCCGGAGCACGGTTCCCGTCACTCCCCACCCGAAGTACCAAAACCCGAAGTACCAAAGCGGCCACCGGACGATGGCGAGGACGGACATACCGGCGCGGCCCCGCCCCCAAGCCGGAGCAGAACCGCACCGACCCCCGCACCCACCCGCCCAAGCTCCATGTCGGATTCTCGCCAGCCACCCCCACCCCCCATGCCCGAAACTTGAGCCATGCCCACCGCCCCGCAGGCCCCGCCCGCCATGCACACCGACGCCGAACGCTGCGTACGCGCCGTGCAGTCGAAGGACGCGCGCTTCGACGGCTGGTTCTACACCGCCGTACTGACCACCCGCATCTACTGCCGCCCCAGCTGCCCCGTAGTCCCCCCGAAGCCCGAGAACATGAGCTTCTACCCGAGCGCGGCAGCCTGCCAGCAGGAAGGGTTCCGGGCCTGCAAGCGGTGCCGTCCGGACAGCAGCCCGGGCTCGCCCGAGTGGAATCAGCGCGCCGACCTCGTCGCCCGCGCCATGCGCCTCATCGCCGACGGCGTGGTGGACCGCGACGGAGTCCCCGGCCTCGCCACCCGCCTCGGCTACAGCACCCGCCAGGTGGAGCGTCAGCTCCTCGCGGAACTCGGCGCGGGCCCCCTCGCCCTGGCCAGGGCCCAGCGCGCCCAGACCGCCCGCCTGCTCATCGAGACGACGCCGATGCCCATGGCGGAGATCGCCTTCGCCGCGGGTTTCGCCTCGATCCGCACCTTCAACGACACCGTCCGCGAAGTCTTCGCCCTCGCCCCCGGCGAACTGCGGGCCCGCACTCCGCAGGCCACCCGGAAGGTGTCCGCCCCCGGCGCCCTCTCGCTGCGCCTCCCCTTCCGCGCCCCGCTCAACCCCGACAACCTCTTCGGCCACCTCATCGCCACCGCCGTACCCGGAGTCGAGGAGTGGCGCGAGGGCGCGTACCGCCGCACGCTGCGCCTCCCCTACGGCCACGGAGTCGTCGCCCTCACCCCCGCCCCCGACCACATCGCCTGCCGCCTCAGCCTCACCGACATGCGCGACCTCACGATCGCCATCAGCCGCTGCCGCCGCATGCTCGACCTGGACGCGGACCCGGTCGCGGTGGACGCCCAGCTGAGCACCGACCCGCTGCTCGCACCCCTGGTGGCCAAGGCGCCGGGCCGCCGCGTGCCGCGCACGGTCGACGAGGCGGAGTTCGCCGTACGCGCGGTGCTCGGCCAGCAGGTGTCCACGGCCGCCGCCCGCACCCACGCCGCTCGCCTGGTCACCGCGTACGGCGAGCCGATCGACGACCCCGAGGGCGGCCTCACCCACCTCTTCCCGGCCCCGGAAGCCCTCGCCGCGCTCGACCCGGAGGCACTCGCCCTGCCGCGCAGCCGCCGCACCACCCTGACCACGCTCGTACGCCACCTCGCCGACGGATCACTGCGGCTCGGCGTGGAGAGCGGCTGGCAGGAGGCCCGCGCCCGGCTCACCGAACTGCCCGGCTTCGGCCCCTGGACGGTCGAGGTCATCGCCATGCGGGCGCTCGGCGACCCCGACGCCTTCCTCCCCACCGACCTCGGGATCCGGCGCGCGGCACAGGAGTTGGGCCTCCCGCACACCCCCGCCGCGCTGACCGCACGGTCGGCGGCCTGGCGCCCCTGGCGGGCGTACGCGGTCCAGTACCTCTGGGCGACCGACGCCCACCCCATCAACACCATCCCGGCGTAGGCCCACGAGCCGACGACACACCCATGGCCAGCGGACCAGCGGACCAGCGGACCAGCGGACCAGCGGACCAGCGGATCAGCGGACAACCCAGAAGGACCACACCATGCACCGCCAGCACACCCTCATCGACAGCCCCTACGGCCCCCTGACCCTCGTCGCCACCGACGGCACCCTCAGCGGCCTCTACATGACGGAGCAGCGCCACCGCCCACCCGAGGAGACCTTCGGCGACCGCGACGCCGGACCCTTCGGCGAGACGATCAGCCAGCTGGAGGCCTACTTCGCGGGGGAGTTGACGGAGTTCGACCTGCCGATGCGCCTCGACGGCACGCCGTTCCAGCGCACCGTCTGGCAGCAGCTCCAGCTGATCCCGTACGGCGAGACCCGTACGTACGGCCAGCTCGCGGACGCACTGGGCAAGCCCAACGCCTCACGTGCGGTGGGCCTGGCCAACGGCAAGAATCCGATCGGCGTCATCGTGCCCTGTCACCGGGTGATCGGCGCGGGCGGCTCCCTGACCGGCTACGGCGGCGGACTCGACCGCAAGCAGCGGCTGCTGGTCTTCGAGGGCGCGACCCCGGCGAGCGAGAACGCCCTCTTCTGAACGCCCAGCCGCCCACCTGCCCAGCCGCCCACCTGCCCAGCCGCCCACCTGCCCAGCCGCCCGCCTGCCCAGCCGCTCAGCCGACCCGCAACCCGTTCTCCAACTCCACCGCCCCGGCCCCCGCCCCCGCATCAAGCACCTCAAGCCCCGCCCGCACCCGCAGCCCCAGCTCGCCGGGCAGGAACTCCGGAAGGTCCTCGCGGGCCACGAGCCGCCAGGAGAGCAACTCTTCTTCCTGGAGCTTGATCGACTTCAGTTGCTCGTCGCCGAGCACCCCGCCGTCGTACAGATAGGCGACCAAGGGTGGCCGCGACGTACCCGGCACCCAGTCCACCACGAGCAGCGCCCCCAGTTCGACGTCCAGGCCGATCTCCTCGGCGGTCTCACGGCGTGCCCCCTGCCGCGGTGTCTCCCCTTCGTCGGACTCGATGGTCCCGCCCGGCAGGGCCCACCCCTCCCGGTAGTTGGGCTCGACGAGCAGTACCCGTCCCTCGGAGTCGCGGAAGAGGGCGGCGGCCCCGGCGATGATGCGGGGGAGGCCCGCGATGTACGTGGCGTAGTCCTGGAAGGTCATTTGGAGAGCGTAGTCAACTCCACCGTCCGTGCCGCCAGCTCGCTGATCCGCGCGCCGTCGAAGCCGAACACCGCACTGCGCACCCGGTCTTCGAGCGGATCGCGCCACTGTGCGGGGATCGCCTTGGCCCCGCACAGCACCCCCGCGACGGACCCCGCGGTCGCGCCGTTCGAGTCGGTGTCGAGGCCGCCGCGCACCGTCAGGGCGATGGTGCGGGTGAAGTCGCCCTCGCCGTACAGGAGTCCGGCGGTCAGGACGGCCGAGTTCGGCACCGTGTGGATCCAGCCGAGCCCGGAGGTCTCCGCCTCGGCGGTGGCCAGCGTCTCCTCCCAGCCGAGGCCGGCCTCGTGGAGGGTGACGACGCGGCGCACCGTGCGGGAGAGCCGGCAGCTCGACGGGATCACCCCGAAAGCGGCGTCCAGCGCGGCGCGCGGTGTGCCGGAGGTGAACGCGGCGGCGACGAGCGCCGCCGCCCACATGGCTCCGTAGACGCCGTTGCCGGTGTGCGAGAGCACGGCGTCGCGGCGGGCGAGGAAGGCGGCGCGGCGCGGGGCGCCGGGGTTCGTCCAGCCGAAGATGTCGGCACGGATGAGGGCGCCGATCCACTCCTGGCAGGAGTTCTCGTACGTCGCGGTGAGCGGCGGCTTGAGGCCGTTCGCGAGATTCCGGTACGCGGCGCGTTCCGCGGTGAACGTCTGGAGGTAGGGAAGGCGAAGCAGCCACAGCTCGCCGACCTGCTCGGTGCTGAACGTGAACCCGTGCGTCTCCAGGAGGTGCAGTCCGAGGATCGCGTAGTCCACGTCGTCGTCACGGCAGCTCCCGTGCACTTTGCCGCGCACGCAGCTCTGCCACTCGGGCCGCAGCTGGAACTCCTCCACCCAGGAGGGCGGGTCGGGCAGGTAGTCGGTGAGCGGCAGTGCGTCGGCCTGGCGCAGATAGCGCTCGATGCGCTCGCGCGTCCAGTAGTCGCCCCGCTCGATGGGTTTGCCGAGCATGTTGCCCGCGATCCGCCCGATCCAGCCGCCGAGGACGCGGTCGGCGAGTTCCGCATGCACTGGGGTCATGCCTACGGTCTACCGAATTCGGGGCGCTTGTGCGCGCTCAAAGTGACCGGTTCGACCGGTTCGGCGCGGACCATGGGACGTTTGTCTGGATTTCGATCGGGGCGGTACTGATCGATCATTTCCGTGATCGCGCCACACCGCTATAGCCCGGAATAGGGCGATTTAAAGGTGCAGGTCGAGGCTCCGATATGCGGACGGCCATGGGCAGGCGGCCCCTCCTGCGGTTATGGTCGCAGCGGCGCGACTGCCTTGACGCGAGCAAGGCCCGGAAAGCAAGGGGATGCAAGGTGGCGGACGCTGCTGGAACGGCGGGGCATGTGCTCATCGCCGCGGACAAGTTCAAGGGCTCACTCACGGCCGTGCAGGTCGCGGAGCGGGTGACGGCCGGGCTTCGCCGCGTCGCCCCGCACGTGGAGGTCGAGGCCCTGCCGGTGGCCGACGGCGGCGACGGCACGGTCGCCGCGGCGGTCGCGGCCGGTTTCGAACGCCGTGAGGTACGGGTCACCGGACCGCTCGGCGAGCAGGTCACCGCGGCCTACGCGCTGCGGGACGGCACCGCCGTGGTGGAGATGGCGGAGGCGTCCGGCCTCCAGCTGCTGCCCGAGGGAGTCTTCGCACCGCTCACGTCCACGACGTACGGATCCGGGGAGCTGCTGCGCGCGGCGCTCGACGCGGGCGCGCGCACGATCGTCTTCGGCGTCGGCGGCAGTGCGACGACGGACGGCGGCGCCGGAATGCTGGCCGCGCTCGGCGCGGTGTTCCTGGACGCGGCGGGGGAGCCGGTGGCGCCGGGAGGCGGGCCGCTGGCCACGCTCGTCACGGCCGACCTGTCCGGCCTCGACAAGCGGTTCGCCTCGGTGGACCTGGTCCTGGCCAGTGACGTGGACAACCCGCTGACGGGGCCGAAGGGCGCTCCGGCGGTCTACGGGCCGCAGAAGGGCGCCAGCCCGCAGGACGTGGCCGAGCTGGACGCGGCCCTCGCGCACTTCGCGCAGGTGCTCTCCGAGTCCGTCGGCTCCGCCGCGGCCCAGTACGCGCAGTCCCCGGGAGCCGGCGCGGCGGGCGGCATCGGGTACGGCGCCCTGGTCGGGCTCGGCGCGAGCTTCCGCCCCGGGATCGAGGTCATGCTGGACGTCCTCGGCTTCGCGCCCGCGCTGGCGCGGGCGTCGCTCGTGATCACGGGGGAGGGCTCGCTCGACGAGCAGACCCTCCACGGCAAGGCTCCCGCGGGCGTCGCGTCGGCGGCGCGTGCGGCGGGCGTGGAGGTCGTGGCGGTCTGTGGCCGCCTGGCGCTCCCGGCCGAGGCCCTCGGCAAGGCGGGCATCCGCCGGGCGTACGCGCTCACCGACGTGGAGCCGGATGTCGCCCGGTGCATCGCCGAGGCGGGGCCCATCCTGGAGACCGTGGCGGAGGGCATCGCCAGGGACTTCCTGAGCTAGCTTCCGTCGAGGTCCCGTAAGGGGCGCGGGGAGCGGCGCGACCAGCCCTCACCGGCCCCAGGCGTACCGACTGCACCTGTTGCCCCCGCTCAAACGCCGGACGGTCCTCAAGGCCGTCCGGCGTTTGCGTGTCTCAGCCCGGCGCCAGCCGATACGCGTCGAGAGCCAGCGTCATCTCCATCAGATCCCGAGGCCGCGCCAGCGACCGCGAGGTCAGCTGCTCCAGGCGCCGCAAGCGGTTGAACACCGTGTTCCGGTGGCAGTACAGCTGCCCCGCGGCCCGCCCCGCCGACCCCTCGCACACCAGCCACGCGTCCAGCGTCTCCAGCAGCACCGCCCGGTCCGCGGGTTCCAGGGCGAGCACCTCCCCGAAGACGTCCGACACGAGGCGCCCCGCCAGCTCCGGCTGGCTCACCACCAGGGCCGTCGGCATCCGCTGGTCGAGCCGTACGATCCCGGTCGCGTCCGGCGGACACGTACGCAGCGCCAGCTCGGCCAGGCGCCGCGCGTGGCCGAGTTCCACGAGCCCCGCCACCACAGGGCTGATGCCGCCGGGCCCGGGGCACCGCCCGTCGAGCGCCGCGGTCAGCTCGTCGAGGCCCTCCTGCGCCCCCAGCGCCACCACCCCCACCTCCCGGTCGGTCCGCATCCGCCAGACGAAGCGGAACCCGGCCCGCTCGATCTGCCGGTGGAACGCGGCACGCCCGTCCCGCCGCTCGGCGCGCAGAACAACCACCGCGTACGGCCCGCGCTCCGGCAGATCGAGCCCCGCGGCCACCTGCGAGGCGAGCCCGGGGGCCGACTGGCCCTCCAGGAGCGCGTCCAGCAGCGCCTGGAGCTGCTCGTCGGTGCGCCGCCGCAGCTCCACCTCCGTCGCCCGGTAGGCGTCGGACGCGGCCGCCGCCTGCGCGTCGACCGCCGACCACACCATCGTCGCCGACCGCATCAGGACCGCCAGCTTCTGAGGGTCCTGCCCCACGGTGCCTTCGAGCAGCGAGTCCCAGACCAGATAGCCCGCGTTGCGGTACGAGTGCACCACCAGGTCGAGCGGAAGACCCTGCTGGGCCCGGCGCCGCCCGGCCTCCTCCGCGTACTCCAGATCGCGGCGCGGCGAGGCGCGCGGCGCCGAGATGGTCTCGATGCCGATCCGCATCGCGTCCTCCGCCTCCCGCCACTGCTGGTCGTAGGGCAGCACCCGCGCGTACACCGGAGAGTGCTCGAAGAGCTGACGCAGATGTTCGTCCACCAGCTCGGGTATGCGGGGGAGCAGCGCCACGCACGCCTCCTGGAGGACCTTCCAGTCGTGCCCCGTCCGAGGCCTGCGCCCGCTCATGGTGTTCCCCCGTCGCCGCCGCCCGACGTGCCTGTGGTGCGGAGAATGCCACCGCTCGGCCACCCCTGGCAGGCCCCTGACACGGGGTGTTGTGCCCGTGCACAACAGGTGGCCGGTCCCGCTGGTCACCCGCAGCGATTCGGACGCGGGCCGTGGACGGGCGGGCGCGGCGGTGCTGGGCTGAGCGCCACGCACAGGCGCCGTGCGGCCCGGACGGCCGAGCGCCGTGCGCAGGACAGGCACAGGACAGGGGGTCCCAGGTGGGTGGTTCCGGACTGGTCGTACAGGACGCGTCGGTGGGATACGGGCCGGTACGCGCACTGCGCGAGGTGTCGCTCGAAGTACCGGACGGCGCCGTCGTCGCGGTGCTCGGCGGCAACGGCGCGGGCAAGTCGACGCTCCTGCGCGCCATTTCACGCACCCTCGCCTTCCACCGGGGTGCGCTCACCACCGGCTCCATCCACTTCGGCGGACGGCGCATCGACGGACTCCACGCGGACCGGGTGGTCGCCGCTGGAGTCTCCCAAGTACCCGAAGGAAGAAGGGTGTTCGCGCGGATGACCGTCGCCGACAATCTGCGGGCCGGCGCCCTCGGCTCCGCGGGCAGCCGGTCCGCGAAGGCCAGGGCCCTTCAGCGCGTCCACGAGCTCTTCCCGGTGCTCGCCGAGCGCGGGGGCCAGCGGGCCGGGCTCCTGTCGGGCGGCGAGCAGCAGATGCTGGCGGTGGCCAGGGCGCTGATGGCCTCACCGAAGCTGCTGCTCCTGGACGAACCCTCCCTGGGGCTCGCCCCGTTGATGGCGGCACGTATCGCCGAGACCATCCAGGAGATCAACACCCAGGGCACCTCGGTCCTCCTCGTCGAGCAGAACGCCGCACTCGCGCTGCGCCTCGCCTCGCGTGCGTACGTCCTGGACGTGGGCGAAGTGGCACTCGCCGGACCGGCGGACGAGCTGTCCGCCTCCGACGAGGTACGCCGCCGCTACCTCGGCGTGGTCGACGAGACCGCCGCGGCCGACGCCTCCCGCGGGGTCAGCGCCCTGCCGGTGCTGCGGAGATGGGCGGGCCGACGATGACCGAGGACCACACGGCGGCCGATGCGCCGCCCGAGGACAGGGACGACGTACCCGCCCTGGAGGTACGGGAGTTGACCGTCCGGTTCGCCGGGCTCACCGCGCTCGACGCCGTCAGCTTCACCGTCGCGCCGGGCACCGTGCACGCCGTCATCGGGCCCAACGGCGCGGGGAAGTCGACCTGCTTCAACGTCCTGTCCGGCGTGTACCGCGCCACCGGCGGCAGCGTCCGCTTCGGCGGGCACGAGCTGACGGCGATGCCTCCGCACCGCATCGCCGACCTCGGCGTGGCACGGATCTTCCAGAACCTCGCCCTGCCGCCGCGCGCCACGGTCGCCGACAGCCTGATGCTCGGCCGCCACCGCCTGACCCGCACGGGATTCCTCGCCGCGGGACTACGCCTCCCCTCGGCCACACGCGAGGAGCGCACCCACCGCGAACGGGTGCGGGAGATAGCCGCGTTCGTCGGCATCGAACAGCAACTGCACGCCCCCGCGGGCTCTTTGCCCTACGGACAGCAGAAACTCGCCGAACTGGCACGCGCCTTGTGCATGGAGCCCCGGCTGCTCCTGCTCGACGAGCCCGTCGCGGGCATGACCGCCGACGAGCGGCAGCGCACCGCCGCCGTCATCGCGGGCGTCCGCGACAGCCTCGGAATCTCGATCGTCCTGGTGGAACACGACATGGGGGTGGTGATGCGGCTCGCGGACGCGGTGACCGTACTGGACTTCGGCCGGCGCATAGCGGACGGCGCCCCGGCGGCCGTGCAGAACGACCCGGCGGTCGTGCGGGCGTACCTGGGAGAGGAGGCCACCTCATGACCACCTTCGTCGAGCTGCTGCTCAACGGTCTCTCGATGGGCTCCGTCTACGCCCTCATCGCCCTCGGCTTCGTCGTCATCTTCCGGGCCACCGAGGTGGTGAACTTCGCACACGCCTCGCTGCTCCTGGCCGGCGGCTACGTCACCGCCACGCTCCACGACGACATCGGCTTCTGGGCCGCGCTGCTCGTCGGCATCGCGGGCGCCGCCGTCGTCGGCGCCGCCATCGAGTTCCTCGTCATGCGGCGCTACCGCGGCTCCGACCACAGCGTCCTCGCCATCGTCACGATCGGCGTCGACATCCTGCTCACCACCGAACTCACCCGGCGCCTGGGCACTGACGTGCTCTCCCTCGGCGACCCCTGGGGCGACTCCGTGCTCACCATCGGGTCGGTCTCCATCGCGTACACCCGGATCGCCGCGTTCGTCGCCGCCGCGCTCCTCATCACCGCCTTCCTGCTCGCCTTCCGCTACACCTCCTGGGGCGTGGCGATGCGCGCCGCGGCCGAGAGCCCGGAGACGGCCGCCCTGATGGGGGTCCGCCTCGGCCGGGTCTCGCTCGGCGCCTGGGCGGTGGCGGGCGGCCTCGCGGCCGTGGCGGCGCTCTTCCTCACCGTCTTCCCCACCCCGGGGCTCGAACGGGCCACCTCGCTCGCCGCCCTGAAGGCGTTCCCCGCCGCGATCCTCGGCGGCCTCGACTCCACCACGGGCGCGCTCGTCGGCGGCCTCGTCGTCGGGGTCACCGAGTCCCTCGCCACCGGATACCAGAGCGAGCTCACCTTCCTGGGCCGGGGCCTGGGCGACCTCGCGCCCTACCTCGTGATGACCGTCATCCTCCTCATCCGGCCCGCCGGACTCTTCGGCACGAAGGAGCTCACCCGTGTCTGAAGTCCTGGCCCACGGCCGGGAGCTGCGCTCCCGAGGCCGCACGGGGCTGACCCGCCCCCGGACGTACGTCTGGATCGCGGGCGCCGTGCTCCTGCTCGCCCTGCCCTTCTACCTCGACCGGTTCTGGCTCCAGGCGGGCCTGTTCGCCATGGCGGCGGCCATCGGCGCGATCGGCCTCAACCTCCTCACCGGCGCGACCGGCCAGCTCTCCATGGGGCACGCCTTCTTCCTCGCGATCGGCGCGTACGGATACTGCGTCTTCGCGGGGGACGGCGAGGACGGCCTGACCGGACTCGGCCTGCCCACCTGGATCGCGGCCACCCTCGCCGTGCTCGTCGCGGGCGTCGCGGGCGGGCTCTTCAGCCCCATCGCGGGACGCCTGCGCGGCGCGTACCTCGGCATCGCGACCCTCGCCCTCATCTTCATCGGGCAGCACGTGCTCTTCAACGCCCACGATCTGACCGGCGGCTCCAACGGGCGCGACGTACCGCCCCTGAACGTCTTCGGCATCACCTTCGACGACAGCGAGCTCGTGGTGGCCGCCGTGCCCTTCGGCGCGTCGGAGAAGCTCTGGTACGCGGGGCTCGTGCTCCTCCTGGGCTGCGGACTCTTCGCCCGCGGTGTGCTGCGCGGGCGGCCGGGGCGCGCCATGAACGCCATCCGCGACCACCGCATCGCCGCCGGTGTCATCGGGGTGCCCGTCGCCCGCTACCGCGCGGGCGTCTTCGTCCTGTCGTCGATGTACGCGGGCCTCGCCGGAGTCCTGCTCGCCCTCGTCTTCCAGCGCACGGTGCCCGACTACTTCGGCATCACGCTGTCCCTCGAATACCTCGCCATGATCGTCATCGGCGGCCTCGGCTCGGTGGCGGGCGCGGTGGCCGGCGCCGCCGTCGTGTCCCTGCTGCCGCAGCTCCTGACCCGGTACAGCGACGCGCTGCCCCTGGTCTCGGCCCCCGGCACCGGCGGAATCACACCGGGCGAGGCGTCCCGCTATCTGTACGGCGCCGCCATCGTGGCCGTGGTGCTGTTTTTGCCCGGCGGCCTGGCCAGCATCGCCGCCCGGCGCTCCAGGCCGACGTCCGGCCCAACTCCAGGGGAGGAACGATGAGTTCACACACATTGAGAAGGGCCACCGCGACGGCGACGGCGCTTGCCGCGCTCCTCGCGGTGGCAGGCTGCAGCTCCAAGGCGGAGGACGACAAGGGGGACAAGAAGAGCGCGGGCGGCGTCAAGACCGGCGTCGGCGTCTCCGCCGACGCGATCACGCTCGGCGTGCTCACCGACATGACCGGCGTCTACGCGACCCTCGGCAAGAGCGTCACCCAGGCCCAGCAGCTCTACGTCAAGCAGACCAACGCCGACGGCGGCATCTGCGGCCGCAAGCTGAAGCTGACCGTCCGCGACCACGGCTACGACCCCCAGAAGGCCGTCGCCGGGTACACCGAGCTGGAGCCGGAAGTCCTCGGCTTCGCCCAGTTCATCGGCTCCCCGTTCGTCGCCGCCGTCCAGCGGCGGGTCGAGTCCGACAAGGGGCTCGTGCTGCCGCAGGCCTGGTCGGCGAACCTGCTCGGCAGCCCGTACGTACGGGTCGTCGGCTCCACGTACGACCTGGAGACGATCAACGCGATCGACTTCCTGATGAAGGAGAAGGGCCTCAAGAAGGGCGACAAGCTCGGCCACGTCTACTTCGAGGGCGACTACGGCGAGAACGCGCTGAAGGGCTCGCGGTACATGGCGAAGAAGTCGGGCCTCACCGTCGTGGAGCAGAAGATCAAGCCGACCGACAACGACATGACGGCGCAGGTCGCGGCCCTGAAGAAGGCCGGGGTGAAGGCCGTGGTGATCAGTGCGGGCCCGCGTCAGGCGGCCTCGCTGGTGGGTGTCGCCGCCGCGGGCAAGTTCGACGTGCCGATCATCGGCAACAACTCGGCGTTCGCGCCCCAGCTCCTGGGCACCCAGGCGGGCCCCGCCCTCGCGAAGAACTACTACGTGGCCTCGCCGACCCTGCCGATCGGCGCGGACACCCCCGCCGCGAAGAAGCTGGTCGCCGACTACAAGGCCGCGTACCCCAAGGACGCCCTGGACAACGGCGTGACAGCCGGCTGGACCGCGACGGCCATCTTCGGCGAGGCCCTGAAGAAGGCGTGCAAGAGCAAGGACCTCACCCGTGAGGGCGTCGACAAGGCGCTCCTGACGATCAACGCGTACGACACGGGCTTCGGCGTCACCCAGGACTTCACCGACCCTAAGGCGCCCTCGTCGAAGGAGAGCGTCATCCTGCGCCCCGACAAGGGCGTGACGGGCGGCATGAAGGTGGTCAGGCAGCCGGGTGCCTCGACGGCGGCCGAGGGGTTCACGCCGGGCGCCTGAGCCCACACCGCGCCGGAGCGGCCCGTCCCGGGCAACGAGAAGGGGCCCGAACCAATTGGTTCGGGCCCCTTCCACGACGTACGGAAAAACCGCTACGGCAGCTGTGCCGCCCGTGCCTCGCGCCGGTTGTCCCGGAAGTTGTTCACCCTGCGGGCCGTGGCGAAGAGGGGGATCACCGCGCCGAGGACCACCTGGAGCGCGCAGCCGGTCTGCAGGAGGAGCAGGCCGCCCGGCGCGTCGAACGCCCAGGCCGCGAGCAGCCCCATGGCCGCGACGATCCACGAGAGCATGGCCACCGCGAGGGGACCCCGCGGCTTGGGGTACTCGACCCGGCTGACCATGAGCCACGCCGTGCCGATGATCGCGAGGAGCGTCGCCCAGAAGGGGAGCTCCAGGAGCACGATCGAGACGACCGTGAGGGCGCCGAAGGGCGAGGGCATGCCCTGGAAGGTGCCGTCCTTCACGGTCACGCAACTGAACCGCGCAAGCCGCAGCACCACCGCCAACAGCACGACGATCGCTCCGACCGCGGCCACTCTCTGGTGCGCGTCGTCGGCGACCATGCCGTAGACGAGCACGAAGTACGCGGGGGCCAGACCGAAGCTGATCAGGTCCGACAGGTTGTCGAGCTCGGCGCCCATCGGCGAGGACCGCAGCTTGCGCGCCACGAGCCCGTCGAAGAGGTCGAAGACGGCCGCGCAGAGCATCAGGATCACGGCGGTCGCGGCGGAGTGCCGCGCCATGCCGCTCTCGTTGCTGCCCTGGAGGTGCGGGATGAGGATGCCCGTGGTGGTGAAGTACACCGCCATGAACCCGCACGTGGCGTTACCGAGCGTGAGGGTGTCCGCTATCGAGAGGCGGAGTGAGAGAGGCATCTCCTCGTCGGCCTCGTCCTCCGCCGCCTCGGGCACCCAGCCCGCTTGTGTTTCAGGATCAACCACGGTCAATTCGAGTCACCCCAGCCACGGTCTTCTGACCGACCTCGACGTCCACCTCGACACCCTCGGGGAGATAGATGTCGACACGGGAGCCGAAGCGGATCAGGCCGATCCGTTCGCCTTGCTCCACCTTCGTGCCCTGCGGCACGTAAGGAACGATGCGCCGCGCGACGGCGCCCGCGATCTGGATCATCTCGATGTCACCGAGTTCGGTGTCGAAGTGCCAGACGACGCGCTCGTTGTTCTCGCTCTCCTTGTTGAACGCCGGGACGAACCCGCCGGGGATGTGCTCCACGGACGTCACCGTGCCCGCGAGGGGCGCGCGGTTGACGTGGACGTTCAACGGGCTCATGAAGATCGCGACCCGGGTGCGTCCGTCCTTCCACGGCATGATGCTCTGCACCACGCCGTCGGCCGGGGAGATGACCCGGCCCTGGGCGATGTCGCGCTCGGGGTCGCGGAAGAACCACAGCATGCCCGCCGCCAGAGCGGTGGCAGGCACGGCCACGGCCGCGGCAACCCCCGGCTTGGGAGCACGACGCGCGCGGACGAGGCTGAGTGCCGCGGTGGCGACAGTCGGCAGGAGCCACGGCGATGCTCCGCGCGCAAGGCGTACGCCAGCGAGGCTGTCGCGTGGTGCAGAGGTTTGGCTGTGGGGCATGGATGACCTTCGTAGCGGATGATGCCGCGCAGTTAACGGGGGACGGCGGCTTTTTCCGGATGGTATCGGTTGCGAGCCACAACTGGGCAAGCCAGGAAGCGGAGTCGACGGCCGAAGAGTGTTGACAGGGTGTGACCTTCTTCTCGAAGAAACTGCCCCAAATCGGGCATCTAGCCCTGGAGTCGATACTCTTCGAGCAGTCGGCGCCCGATGATCATTTTCTGGATCTCGGCGGTACCTTCGCCGATCAGCAGCATCGGAGCCTCACGGTACAGGCGCTCGATCTCGTACTCCTTCGAGAAGCCGTAACCGCCATGAATCCGGAACGCGTCCTCTACGACTTCTTTGCAGTATTCGGATGCGAGGTACTTCGCCATCCCTGCTTCGAGGTCGTTTCGTTCCCCCGAGTCCTTTTTGCGTGCTGCATTCACCATCATCGCATGGGCGGCCTCGACCTTGGTAGCCATCTCGGCCAGCTTGAACTGAATCGCCTGGTGCTGGGCGATCGCCTTGCCGAAAGTGTGACGTTGCTGGGCATATGAGACACCGAGCTCAAATGCACGCTGAGCAACACCGCAGCCACGCGCCGCGACATTCACACGGCCGACTTCGACGCCGTCCATCATTTGGTAAAAACCGCGTCCGGTGGTCCCGCCGAGCACGCGATTGGCCGGAATTCGCAGTCCGTCCATGATGAGTTCGGTCGTGTCGACGCCCTTGTAACCCATCTTGTCGATCTTGCCGGGGATGGTGAGTCCCGGCCGGACCTCTCCGAAGCCGGGCTCCTTCTCCACGAGGAAGGTCGTCATCGACTTGTGGGGCGCCGTGCCCTCCGGGTGTCCTTCGTCACTCCGGCACAGAACGGCCACCAGAGTCGACGTTCCGCCGTTGGTCAGCCACATCTTCTGACCGTTGAGGATGTACTCGTCGCCGTCCTTGACGCCCTTGGACGTGATCGCCGACACGTCCGAGCCGAGCGCCGGCTCCGACATGGAGAACGCGCCGCGCACCTCGCCGGCCGCCATGCGCGGCAGGAAGGTGTCCTTCTGCTCCTGCGTCCCGTGCTGCTTGAGCATGTAAGCGACGATGAAGTGGGTGTTGATGATGCCGGAGACCGACATCCAGCCACGCGCGATCTCCTCGACGCACAGCGCGTACGTGAGCAGCGACTCGCCCAGACCGCCGTACTCCTCCGGGATCATGAGCCCGAAGAGGCCCAACTCCTTGAGACCGTCCACGATCTTCTGCGGGTACTCGTCACGGTGCTCGAGCTCCGTGGCGACCGGGATGATCTCCTTGTCGACGAAGTCCCGGACGGTGGACAGGATCTCTCGCTGGATGTCGGTGAGACCTGCGGTCTGCGCGAGTCGGCTCATCGCTTACTTCTCCGTGCTCTTCGAAGGGGCGTTCAACTCCGGGCGGCCGGGCTGCTCGCCGCCGCGCTCCTTGATGTACGTCTCGGTGGGGACCATCACCTTGCGGCGGAACACGCAGACCATCGTGCCGTCCTGCTTGTATCCCTTGGTCTCCACGTAGACGATCCCGCGGTCCGACTTGGACTTCGACGGAGTCTTGTCCAGGACGGTCGTCTCGCCGTAGATCGTGTCGCCGTGGAAGGTCGGCGCCACGTGCTTGAGCGACTCGACCTCCAGGTTGGCGATCGCCTTGCCCGAGACGTCCGGCACGGACATGCCCAGGAGCAGCGAGTAGATGTAATTGCCCACGACGACGTTCTTCCCGAAGTCCGTCGTCTTCTCCGCATAGTTGCTGTCCATGTGGAGGGGGTGGTGGTTCATCGTCAGGAGGCAGAAGAGATGGTCGTCGTACTCGGTGACCGTCTTTCCGGGCCAGTGCTTGTAGACGTCCCCGACGGTGAACTCTTCGTAGGTGCGGCCGAACTGCACGTCAGGCCTCCGGGATCTCGAACTTGGAGGTACGGGTCATGCCGGCGGCGCGCCCCTTGCCCGAGATGACGAGGGCCATCTTGCGGCTCGCCTCGTCGATCATCTCGTCGCCGAGCATCGCGGAGCCCTTCTTGCCGCCCGCCTCGGAGGTGCAGTAGTCGTACGCGTCCAGGATCAGCTCGGCGTGGTCGAAGTCCTCCTGGGAGGGCGAGAAGACCTCGTTGGCGGCGTCGACCTGGCCGGGGTGCAGGACCCACTTGCCGTCGAAGCCGAGGGCCGCGGCGCGGTTCGCGACCTCGCGGTAGCCGTCGACGTTCTTGATCTGGAGGTAAGGGCCGTCGATCGCCTGGAGGTTGTTGGCGCGGGCCGCCATCAGGATCTTCATCAGGATGAAGTGGTAGGCGTCGGCCGGGTAGCCGGGCGGCTGCTCGCCGACGACCAGGGACTTCATGTTGATGGAGGCCATGAAGTCGGCCGGGCCGAAGATGATCGTCTCGACGCGCGGGGACGCCTGCGCGATCGCGTTCACGTTGTTGAGGCCCTGCGCGTTCTCGATCTGCGCCTCGATGCCGATCTTGCCGACCTCGAAGCCCATCGTCTTCTCGATCTGCGTGAGCAGGAAGTCCAGCGCGACGACCTGGTCGGCGCTCTGCACCTTCGGCAGCATGATGCAGTCGAGGTTCTGGCCCGCGCCCTCGACGACCGTGACGACGTCGCGGTACGTCCACTCGGTCGTCCAGTCATTCACGCGCACGACCCGCGTCTTGCCCGTCCAGTCGCCCTCGTTGAGGAACTTGACGATGGTGTGCCTGGCCTCCGGCTTGGCGAGCGGCGCGCAGGCGTCCTCCAGGTCGAGGAAGACCTGGTCGGCGGGGAGGCCCTGGGCCTTCTCCAGGAAGCGCGGGTTCGAACCCGGGACCGCCAGACATGAACGGCGGGGGCGCAGGCGGTTGATGGGCGCGGTCATGCGGGGACCTCCAGAGGGTCGAGCTTGTTCGCTTTCCGGATCTCGTCGACGATACGGCCGATGATCTCGGTGATGCCGAAGTCCTTGGGGGTGAAGACGGCGGCCACTCCCGCCGCCTTCAGGTCCTCGGCGTCGCTGTTGGGGATGATGCCGCCCGCGATGACGGGGATGTCGGGCGCCCCCGCCTCGCGCAGGCGCACCAGGACGTCCGGCACGAGCTGTGCGTGGGAGCCGGAGAGGATCGAAAGACCCACGGCGTGCACGTCCTCGGCGAGCGCGGCGGCGACGATCTCCTCGGGCGTCAGCCTGATGCCCTGGTAGACCACCTCGAAGCCCGCGTCGCGCGCACGCACCGCGATCTGCTCGGCCCCGTTCGAGTGCCCGTCCAGGCCCGGCTTGCCGACCAGGAAGCGCAGCTTGCCGGTGCCGAGGTCGGCGGCGGTCTTGGCGACCTTGTCGCGGACCAGGGCCAGCGGCGTGCCGGCCTCCGCGGTGACGGTCACCGGAGCGCTGGAGACGCCCGTGGGCGCCCGGAACTCACCGAAGACCTCCCGCAGGGCGCCGGACCACTCCCCGGTCGTCACACCGGCGCGTGCGCACTCCAGGGTGGCTTCCATGAGGTTGCCCTTCCCCGCGGCGACCTCCTTCAGCTTCTCCAGGGCCTTGCAGGGGCGCGGGTGGTTGAACGGCGGCTGGTAGCGGGTGTCGCGCCAGCGCCCCAGGGCGGTCACGACGCGGTTCTCGACGGCCGGGTCGACCGTCATGATCGCGGTGTCCAGGTCAGCGGTGAGCGGGTTCGGCTCGGTCGACTCGTAGGCGTTGACGCCGACGATCTTCTCCTCGCCCGACTCGATGCGCGCCCTGCGCTCGGCGTGCGAGGAGACCAGCTGCGACTTCAGGTAGCCGGACTCGACGGCGGCCATCGCGCCGCCCATCTGCTCGATGCGGTCGATCTCGGCGAGGGACTCCTCGACGAGGGACTCCACCTTGGCCTCGATGACGTGCGAGCCCTCGAAGATGTCCTCGTACTCCAGGAGATCGCTCTCCAGGGCGAGCACCTGCTGGATGCGCAGCGACCACTGCTGGTCCCACGGCCGGGGCAGACCCAGGGCCTCGTTCCAGGCGGGAAGCTGCACGGCACGCGCGCGTGCGTCCTTGGAGAGCGTGACGGCCAGCATCTCCAGGACGATGCGCTGGACGTTGTTCTCGGGCTGCGCCTCGGTCAGGCCGAGCGAGTTGACCTGCACGCCGTAGCGGAAGCGGCGCTGCTTGGGGTCGGTGATGCCGTACCGCTCACGCGTGATCCGGTCCCAGATACGGCCGAACGCCCGCATCTTGCACATCTCCTCGACGAAGCGGACGCCCGCGTTCACGAAGAAGGAGATCCGGGCGACGACGTCACCGAACTTCTCCTGGGGCACCTGCCCGGAGTCGCGCACGGCGTCCAGGACGGCGACGGCGGTGGACATCGCGTACGCGATCTCCTGCACCGGCGTGGCCCCGGCCTCCTGGAGGTGGTAGCTGCAGATGTTGATCGGGTTCCACTTGGGGATGTGGGCCACCGTGTACGTGATCATGTCGGTGGTGAGGCGGAGGGAGGGCACCGGCGGGAAGACGTGCGTCCCGCGCGAGAGGTACTCCTTGACGATGTCGTTCTGCGTCGTCCCCTGGAGCTGCGTGATGTCCACGCCCTGCTCCTCCGCCACCACCTGATAGAGCGCCAGGAGCCACATGGCCGTGGCATTGATCGTCATCGAGGTGTTCATCTGGTCCAGGGGGATGTCCTGGAACAGGCGCCGCATGTCGCCGACGTGCGAGACGGGGACCCCGACCCTGCCGACCTCGCCGCGGGCGAGGATGTGGTCGGGGTCGTAGCCGGTCTGCGTGGGCAGGTCGAACGCGACCGAGAGGCCCGTCTGGCCCTTGGCGAGGTTGCGCCGGTACAGCTCGTTGGACGCCTCGGCCGTGGAGTGGCCGGCATAGGTCCGCATGAGCCACGGCCGGTCCTTCTGACGCTCTGTCATGTGCGAACCCTCAGCCCTCAGACGTTACGGAAGCGGTTGATCGCGTCGATGTGCGTGGCCCGCATCTCCGGGTCGCGCACGCCGAGGCCCTCCTGGGGCGCGAGGGCGAGGACGCCGACCTTGCCCTGGTGGAGGTTGCGGTGCACGTCGTAGGCGGCCTGGCCGGTCTCTTCGAGGGAGTAGACGCGGGAGAGGGTGGGGTGGATCTTGCCCTTGGAGATGAGGCGGTTGGCCTCCCAGGCCTCGCGGTAGTTCGCGAAGTGCGAGCCCACGATCTTCTTCAGGGACATCCACAGGTAGCGGTTGTCGTACTCGTGGTTGTAGCCCGAGGTGGAGGCGCAGGTGACGATGGTGCCGCCCTTGCGGGTGACGTAGACCGAGGCGCCGAAGGTCTCGCGGCCCGGGTGCTCGAAGACGATGTCCACGTCCTCGCCGCCGGTCAGCTCGCGGATGCGCTTGCCGAAGCGCTTCCACTCCTTGGGGTCCTGGTTGTGCTCGTCCTTCCAGAACTTGTAGCCCTCGGCGTTGCGGTCGATGATCGCGTCGGCGCCCATCGCCCGGCAGATGTCCGCCTTCTGCTCGCTGGAGACGACACAGATCGGGTTGGCGCCGCCGGCCAGGGCGAACTGGGTGGCGTACGAACCGAGGCCGCCGCTCGCGCCCCAGATCAGGACGTTGTCGCCCTGCTTCATGCCCGCGCCGTTGCGCGAGACCAGCTGGCGGTAGGCGGTGGAGTTCACCAGGCCCGGCGACGCGGCCTCTTCCCAGCTCAGGTGGTCCGGCTTGGGCATGAGCTGGTTGGACTTGACCAGAGCGATCTCGGCGAGGCCGCCGAAGTTGGTCTCGAAGCCCCAGATGCGCTGCTCGGGGTCGAGCATCGTGTCGTTGTGGCCGTCGCTCGACTCCAGCTCGACGCTCAGACAGTGCGCGACGACCTCGTCGCCCGGGTTCCAGGCGTTCACGCCGGGTCCGGTGCGCAGGACGACGCCCGCGAGGTCGGAGCCGATCACGTGGTACGGCAGGTCGTGGCGCTTGGTGAGCTCGCTCAGGCGGCCGTAGCGCTCCAGGAAGCTGAAGGTGGAGACCGGCTCGAAGATCGAGGTCCACACCGAGTTGTAGTTGACCGAGGAGGCCATCACGGCCACCAGGGCCTCACCCGGGCCGAGTTCCGGCACCGGCACGTTGTCCAGGTGCAGCGACTTGCGGGGGTCCTTGTCGCGGGTCTCGAGCCCGGCGAACATCTCCGCCTCGTCCTTGTGCACGGTGATCGCGCGGTAGGACTCGGGGAGGGGAAGAGCGGCGAAGTCGGCGGACGTGGTGTCCGGCGACTGGATCGCGTCCAGGATTTCCTTCACGGTGATGCCTCCGGCGAAGTGCGTGCCCCCTTTGAGGGGATCACGCTCTTGAGGGTTACGTCGGGTGCTGCTGGTGCTTGTGAGGGTGTGCCGTCGGTTCGGCGAAGGTGTTGCTCGGCAGCGCTTGGTGTGGCGCGGGAGGTTGCCTGTGACGCAGGCGTCCGGGCGCACCAGCCGGGTGGCTTGTGGGGACAGCCGGCGTACGGAAGTTCTCTGCACGCCGGCCGCCCGGACAACATCAACGTATGACACCGCGTGCCAGTGAGCAAGACACTGAGTGCCATCAATTTTTGATGGATGATCGATCAGTGCAGGTCAGAGGGTGTGACGGCATGACGAAGGGGGCGCTACCCGTGGGTAGCGCCCCCTTAAAAGCGCAGGACGAAAGGTGCAAAAAGGGATCTAAGGTCGGGGCCTAAGACTCCCGGAGCGCCTTCTCGATCGTCCGCATGATCTCGTCGAGCGGCGCGTCCGTCCGTGCCACCGTGACCAGGACGTCGCCCCCGGTGCTCACCGATGCCGCCGGAGCGGTGGTGGTGTCACGGCCCGCCCCGATGCCCGAACCGAAGGTCCTGCGCACGATGGCGAAGGCGTGGTCCAGCTGGGTCTCCACGTCGCCCTGGCCGCCCGCGCGCAGCCACCGGCGCAGGACGTGGTTGTGCGCGGTCACCACCGCCGACGCGGCGACCTCCGCGAGCAGCGGGTCGTCGTTGCCGTCGTGGTGGGCCTGCTCGTCGAAGTGGCCCAGGAGATAGCGCGTGAAAAGCCGTTCGTAGCGGGCCACCGAGGCGATCTCCCGCTCGCGCAGCGTGGGGACCTCGCGCGTGAGGCGGTACCGCTCGACGGAGACCGCGGGCGAGGCCGCGTACATCTTCATGACTTCCTTGATGCCCCGGCACACCGTGTCCAGCGGGTGCTCGTGCGGCGGCGCCGCGTTCAGGACCGCCTCCGCCCGGATCAGCGTGTCGTCGTGGTCCGGGAAGATCGCCTCTTCCTTCGAACGGAAGTGGCGGAAGAAGGTCCTGCGGGCGACCCCGGCCTGGGCGGCGATCTCGTCGACCGTCGTCGCCTCGTACCCCTTGGACGCGAAGAGCTCCATCGCCGCGGCCGCCAGCTCCCGGCGCATCTTGAGCCGTTGGGCGGCGGCGCGGCTGCCCGCCGCGCTCTCCGGAGCGTCGGGCGTAGCGGGCGTACGTGAGGACTTGGCGGCCTTGGGCATGACCCGAACGTACTGCATATGCGCAGCCGAGTGCTCGTGCGGGACGGGGCCGCCCGGTGGTCCGAGCAGCCCGCCCCAGTCCGTGCCGGGTGCCGTCTCAGGCGCGCCCCCGTCCGCTTCCCGCTCAGCGCCCCGCATATTCGCGGAAGCCGCGGCCGGTCTTGCGGCCGAGGCAGCCCGCGGCCACCAGGTGTTCGAGCAGGGGAGCGGGGGCCAGGCCCGGGTCGCGGAACTCGCGGTGCAGGACCTTCTCGATGGCCAGCGAGACGTCCAGGCCGACCACGTCCAGGAGCTCGAAGGGGCCCATGGGGTAGCCGCCGCCGAGCTTCATCGCGGCGTCGATGTCGTCGAGCGTCGCGTAGTGCTCCTGGACCATCTTGATCGCGTTGTTGAGGTAGGGGAACAGGAGCGCGTTCACGATGAAGCCCGCGCGGTCGCCGCAGTCCACCGGGTGCTTCTTGATGGTCGCGCAGACCTGGCGGACCGTCGCGTGCACGTCGTCGTCGGTGAGGACCGTGCGGACCACCTCGACCAGCTTCATCGCCGGTGCCGGGTTGAAGAAGTGCATGCCGATCACGTCACCGGGACGCGAGGTGGCACGGGCGCAGGCGACCACGGGCAGGGACGAGGTGGTGGTCGCCAGGATCGCGCCCGGCTTGCAGACCTTGTCGAACGCCGCGAACAGCTGCTGCTTGATCTCCAGGTCCTCGGCGACCGCCTCCAGGGCCAGATCGACGTCGGCGAACGCGTCGTACGAACCGGCCGGAGTGATCCGGTCCAGGGTCTTGGCCGCGGTCTCCGCCGTCATCCGCCCCTTGTCGACAGAACGCGAAAGCGACTTGGAGATACGGGACTTGGCCTTCGCCGCCTTCTCCTCGCTGCGCGCGGCGAGCACCACGTCGTAGCCGGCCTTGGCGAAGACCTCGGCGATGCCGGACGCCATGGTCCCGGAGCCCGCGACGCCGACCGAGCGGACGGTGCGCCCACCGGTTCGGCCGCCGCCCTCCGGCGGGGTCAGCGCGTCGGGCACCACGGCCGAACTGCCCGGCTCCGCCGCCTTGTCGTACGAGTAGAAGCCGCGCCCCGCCTTGCGGCCGGTCAGGCCCGCCTCGCTGAGCTGCTTGAGGATCGGCGCGGGCGCGTGCAGCCGGTCGTGCGACTCGGAGTACATCGCGTCCAGGACCGTACGGGCCGTGTCGACGCCGATCAGGTCCAGCAGGGCCAGGGGGCCCATCGGCAGACCGCAGCCCAGCTTCATCGCGGCGTCGATGTCCTCGCGGGACGCGTACTTCGCCTCGTACATCGCCGCGGCCTGGTTGAGGTAGCCGAAGAGCAGGCCGTCCGCGACGAATCCGGGCCGGTCGCCGACCGCGACGGGCTCCTTGCCGAGCGCGTACGCCAGGTCGGTGACGGAGGCGACGGCCGCGGGCGCGGTCAGCACGGAGGAGACCACCTCGACCAGCTTCATCACCGGGGCCGGGTTGAAGAAGTGCAGGCCGAGCACCCGCTCGGGGCGCGCCGACTCGGCGGCAAGCCGGGTCACGGACAGCGCGTTCGTGCCGGTCGCGATGATCGTCTCGGGGCGCACGACGCCGTCGAGTTCGCGGATGAGCTGCTGCTTGATCTCGTACGTCTCCGGGGCGACCTCGATCACCAGGTCGGCGTCGGACGCGGCCTGGAGGTCGGTGAAGGTGCGGATGCGGGCGAGGGCGTCGCGCCGCTCGTCCTCGGTGAGCTGCTCACGGCGCACGGCGCGCGCTGTCGACGACTCGATGGCGGCGACGGCCTGGGCGCCCGCGGCCTCGCTGATGTCGATGCCGATGACCTCGCGTCCGGCGCGGGCCAGGACCTCGGCGATGCCGGTGCCCATCGTGCCGAGACCGATCACGGCAACGGTGTTCAAGGGAGTGTCCATGCGTGGACTCCAGGAAGTGAGTGACGACTGAGGGGCGCACGCGGTGCGCGGCAACGGCGGCGCGGCGTACGGAGGATGAGCTGCTGCGTGTCGTGACCGGGCGGCGAAACGCGCACGCCCGTGAAGAGTCGACCGGCCCTGTCCCGGAGCCACGTCGTACTGGATGGAGCTGAGGTGCCTGATGCACCGAACCGACATGCTCCCCACCGCCTCGACGGCGTGGGGGACCTCCAGGCGGCTGCGTCACCAGGCCGCCCTGAGGAGGGAACTGCTTGGCGGGGAGTATGCCCCGCTCACATGAGATTAACCGGCGAGTAACGAGCGCGCCAGTCCCCAGGGTTTGTGATCTGTATCGCGGATAGGCTCCCCGTCATGGACGTGGAGTTGCGGACGGTGACGGAACGCTTACGCCGCGAGGCGGGGGTCTCGGAGAGTTACGAGAGGCTGGTCGCGACCGGCGACGTGGAGGAACTGGCGGAGGTGCTCGCCGCGGCGGGTCAGCCACTGTGGGCACGGGAGCTCGCGGCGGTCCGCCTGGGCGCCGCCGGGGACAGCCGGGCCTTCGAGTCCCTCGTGCTGCTCCTGAACCACCGGGATCCATCGCGGTGCGCGGCCGCGGCGTACGCCCTGGCCAGGCTGGGCGACCCGCGTACGGCACGGGCGGCAGCCGCCCTGGCCACCAATGAGCTGCGGGTGGCCTACGCCCTGTACCCGGTGCGTCTGCTCACCGAACTGCGCGCCCCTGAGTCGGCGCCCGCCCTGATCACCACGCTGAGCCGCAGACTCGCCCCGCACGATCCGTTCGGCAAGATCGCGCTGGCCTGCGTGGAGGGCCTGGGAGCCCTCGGGGACCCGCGGGCCCGCCCCGTCCTGACCCAGGCCTGCGGCTACCCGCGCCTCGCGGCCGCGGCGTCGGCGGCCCTGGCCAGACTTCCTGCCTAGCTTCGGCCGATCGGGTCGCGCTACAGCACGGCGTACGCCTCTATCTCCATCAGGAACTGCGGCGCGACCAGCGCGGAGACCTGGACCGCGGAGGCGGCGGGGAGGAGCTCCGGATCCATGTACGTGTCCCGCGCCGCCCGGATGTCGCGCATGTAGGCCATGTCCGTCACGTAGTACGTCAGCTTCACGACGTCCCGGAAACTGCCGCCCGCCGCCACGAGGCAGTGCCACAGATTGTCGAACACCTGCCGGGCCTGAGCCGCCGGGTCGTCCTCGCCGACCAGCTCCCCGTCCCTGTCCAGGGCGAGTTGGCCGGCGATCGCCACGAAGCGGCCCGTCCCCATCACCACGTGCGTGTACTGGGCGGCGGGGAAGACGCCGTCGGGCGCGTTGATGTGGGTCAGTCGGCTCATGGCCCCATCCTGGACCACGGGTCTGACAACACCCCCGACGGGCTCGGCCGTTGCTCAGGCGCGGAAGCCGAGCAGCCCGTGCAGCGTGGCCCCGGGGCTCGCGCCGGTCTTGGTGCTCATCGGCTTCGGGGCGGGGAGCGCCTCGCACACCGCATCGGTCTCGCCGCCGCTCCTCGGTACCTTTCCGGACTTCAGGTATGTCGCCAGGTGCTTGTCCAGGCAGGTGTTCCCGGAGAGGGAGATGCCGTGGTTGGCGCCGCCCTCCTCCACGACCAGGCTCGATCCGTGCAGCTTGCGGTGCATGGTGACGCCGCCCTCGTACGGGGTCGCCGCGTCGTCCGTCGCCTGGAGGAGCAGCACCGGTGGCAGGTCGGCGTTGGACACGTTCGTCGGCTCGAACGATCCCGTCGGCCAGTACGCGCACGGCGCGTTGTACCAGGCGTTGCTCCAGGCCATGAACGGCGCCTTCTCGTGGACCTTCCAGTTGTCGTCCCGCCAGGTGCTCCAGTCGCGCGGCCAGCCCGCGTCACGGCACTGCACGGCTGCGTAGACGCTGTAGCCGTTGTCGCCCGCCGCGTCGACCGCGCCGAAGCGCTCGTACGCCTCCACGAGCCGATCCGCGCTCTTGTCGTTCACGTACGAGGCGAACGCCTCGGCCAGGAAGGGCCAGTAGCCGTTGAAGTAGCCGCCCGGCAGGTAGGTGTCCTCCAGCTCGCCCGCGCCCACCTTCTTGCCCGCGGGCTTCTTCGCGACGGCTGCCCGCATCGCGTACCACTTGGCCTCGACCCCGGCCGGGTCCGTGCCGAGCCCGTACGTCCTGTCGTGCTCGGCGACCCAGGCGGCGAACGCCTTGTGGCGGGCGTCGAAGGCGTAGTCCTGCTGGATGTTGGCGTCGTACCAGACGCCCGTGGGGTCGACGACCGAGTCGAGGACCATGCGGCGCACCCGGTCCGGGAAGAGCTTGCCGTAGACGGCGCCCAGGTACGTGCCGTACGAGTAGCCGAAGAAGTTGATCTTCTTGGCGCCGAGCGCGCCGCGGATCGCGTCCATGTCCTTGACCGCGCTCACCGTGTCGATGAACGGCATGACGTCCGCGTACTTCTTGGCGCACGCCGTCACGAAGGCCTGCGTCCGGTCCAGATTGGCCGTCTCGACCGCCGCCGTGGCCGGTACGGGGTCGGGGCGCACCGGGTCGAAGTGGCCGGGGCGGCAGTCGAGGGCGGGCTTGCTCCTGCCGACGCCGCGCGGGTCGAAGCCGATCACGTCGTACCGCGCCGACACGGACGCCGGCAGCGTCTTGGCGACGAACCCGGCGAGGGCCAGGCCGCTGCCGCCGGGACCGCCGGGGTTGACCAGGAGCGGGCCCTGGGACTTCTTCGCGGTGTGCGGGACGCGGGACAGCGCGAGGGTGATCTGCCGTCCGTGCGGCAGGTCGTGGTCGAGCGGGACCTCCAGCGAGGAGCACTGAAGCGTCGGATAGTCCTTGGTCGCGCACTTCTCCCAGGTGAGGGAGGCGGCGCGCGGGGCGCTCGCGGTGTCGGCGCTCGCGGCGGGCACCGCGGCCACGACCAGCGGGGCCACCACCGCGGCGACGCCGCACAGGGCGAAGGCGCGTCTGTTCATCCGGTCTCCAAGGACGGGGCTGCGGGCCGCGGGTCCCACGGTCCCGGCGGCATCGTCCCGGAAACTGCGCCCGAAAGGTGCTGTTCTGACGATAGATAACCTGAAAGGCGCAGTATGAAGAGAGATCGGAGAAGTTGAGAGGAGTTCAGAGAAGGGTGAGCTGTGTGCCTCCGGAGGTGGGTGCGGAGGTGGATGCGGACGCGGAGGCGGGCTCGGGTCGCTCAGGTGCGCGGATGCGCCGTGCCGCGCCCCCGCGCGCGGGCCCGATGCCGAATTCCTCGGCCAGCTCGTGCACTTGCCGGGTGATCCGGCGCTGGTACCACTTGGGTGCGTAGGCGCCCTCCGCGTACAGCCGCTCGTAGCGCCGTACGAGATACGGATGGTGCTGTTCGAGCCAGGCCATGAACCACTCGCGCGCTCCGGGCCGCAGATGCAGCACGAGCGGGGTCACGGAGGTCGCCCCCGAGGCCGCGACGGCCCGCACGGTCGCCCGCAGCTGCTCGGGCCTGTCCCCGAGGAAGGGGATCACGGGCGCCATGAGCACCCCGCACCCGATGCCGTGATCGGTCAGTGTCCGTACGGCGTCGAGCCGCCGCTGCGGAGCGGGCGTACCCGGCTCGACGGTGCGCCACAGCTCCTGGTCGACGAAGCCGACGGACACGGAGACCCCGACGTCGGTGACGGCGGCGGCCTGGCGCAGCAGATCGAGGTCGCGCAGGATCAGCGTGCCCTTCGTGAGGATGGAGAAGGGATTCGCGCGATCGCGCAGGGCGGCGATGATCCCGGGCATGAGCCCGTACCGCCCCTCGGCCCGCTGGTAGCAGTCGACGTTCGTGCCCATGGCGATGTGCTCGCCGTGCCAGCGGGGCGAGGCGAGCTGGCGGCGCAGCAGGTCGGGGGCGTTGACCTTGACCACGATCTGGCTGTCGAAGCCGAGGCCGGTGTCCAGGTCGAGATAGCTGTGCGTCTTGCGCGCGAAGCAGTAGACGCACGCGTGCGAGCACCCCCGGTAGGGATTGACCGTCCACTCGAACGGCATGCGGGACGCTCCCGGCACCCGGTTCACGATCGTTCTGGCCCGGATCTCGTGGAAGGTGATTCCTGCGAATTCAGGTGTGTCGAAGGTCCTCGTGGTGACCGCGTCCGCGCCGAACAGCGCGGCATCCGCGGCACCCCGTGACGGCCCGTCGGCGAGGTTCTCCCAGCGCATGACGCCTCCTCGGTAGCACTGGCCACACAATAGAACACATGTTCCCTTGATCGTGCATCGAGTGCCGCGCCGCGACTAGCCTCTGGCCGACCCGCTTACTCGACCCGGGAGGTCCTGGCATGACCAGTAAGTTCACCGAGCTCGCGATCGACTGCGCCGATCCGGAGGCTCTCGCCCGGTTCTGGTGCTCGGTCCTCGGCTACGAGGTGATCGAGGAGGAGGACGGGGCGGAGGAGGACGGGGTCGTCGCCATCGGCTCCCCGCTGGTGCCCGAGGGCAAGAAGCGCCCGGGTCCGGTGCCTCCCGCGCTGGTCTTCGCGCGCGTGCCCGAGGGCAAGACCGTCAAGAACAGGCTCCACATCGACGTCAATCCCACCGACACGGAGCAGGACGAAGAGGTGAGCCGCCTGCTCGGCCTGGGCGCCCGGCGCGCCGACGTCGGCCAGAGCGGCGAGGAGAGCTGGGTGACCCTGGTCGATCCGGAGGGAAACGAGTTCTGCGTCCTCGCGGGCCGTTGCCCCTGACCGGGCGCCGCGCACCGGGCCGGGACCCCGATTTGGGAGGCCGGTACGCAGGGTGGTTGGCTTTCCGCGAACCACCCGAGCAACAACCGAGTGCTGGAGGAAGTGCCATGGCGCAGGTCGAGGCGACCACGGAGCGGATCATCGCGGCGCGGCCGGAGGACGTCTTCGACGCGCTTGCCGACTACGAAGGCAGGCGCCCGAAGATTCTCTCCGAGCACTTCAGCGAATACGAGGTGCGGGAGGGCGGCGACGGGGACGGGACGCTCGTCCACTGGAAGCTCCAGGCGACCAGCAAGCGGATCCGGGACTGCCTCCTCGAGGTCACCGAGCCGACCGACGGGCAGCTCGTCGAGAAGGACCGCAACTCCTCCATGGTCACCACCTGGACCGTGACCCCGGCGGGGGAGGGCAAGGCGCGCGTGGTCGTCTCCAGCGTGTGGAACGGCGCGGGCGGCATCGGCGGCTTCTTCGAGAAGACCTTCGCCCCCAAGGGGCTCGGGCGGATCTACGACGAGGTGCTCGGCAAGCTCGCGGCCGAGGTCGAGAAGTAGACCGACACAAGAGAGCAGGAGGTGGACCGGCGTCCGACCGGTCCCCAACTCCGGTAGCCCATCAGGGTTGTTGTCACGCTCACCGTTTCGAGTGGTTTTCTGTTCGGGTCCGTTGTACGGCGTAGGGCTCCCCACCGGCGCATACGTCCGCCCGACCCCCCGTAGGCGCGTCTCGTCGCGCTTGCTCGCAGTTGTCGCGTAATGCGAGAAATGTGCGGCGCAGGCGCGACGAGGGGAGCAGGACGTGGGTGGCACGACGCTGGTGAAGGTCGCCGAACGGGGGTACGCCGAGGGGGCTTCGGTGGTGCCTCCGGGCGCCGAAGAGGCGCCACCACCCCAGGAGCACGTATCGGCGACGGAGGGCCTCAGTCCCGCCCGGGTCCGGATGGTGTTCGTCGGGCTCATGCTCGCGCTGCTGCTGGCCGCGCTCGAGCAGATGATCGTCGCCACCGCGCTCCCGAAGATCGTCGGTGAGCTGCACGGCCTGGACAAGATGTCCTGGGCGATCACCGCCTACCTGCTCACGTCGACGATCGGGCTGCCCATCTACGGCAAGCTCGGGGATCTCTTCGGGCGCAAGGGCGTCTTCCAGGTCGCGATCCTCATCTTCATCGTCGGCTCCGCGCTCGCCGGTTGGTCGCGGACGATGGACCAGCTCATCGCCTTCCGCGCCATCCAGGGCATCGGCGCGGGCGGCCTCATGATCGGCGTACAGGCGATCATCGCGGACATCGTGCCGCCCCGGGAGCGCGGCCGCTACATGGGCCTCATCGGCGCCGCGTTCGGCCTCGCCTCCGTCGCGGGACCGCTGCTCGGCGGATTCTTCACCGACCACGTCACCTGGCGCTGGTGCTTCTACTTCAACGTGCCCTTCGGGCTGGTCACCCTCCTCGTCGTCAGCTTCGGACTCAAGCTGCCCAAGCGCGTGGTGAAGGCCCGACTCGACGTGCTCGGCGCGCTGTTGCTCGCGTCGGCCTCCACCTGCCTGGTGCTCCTGACCAGTTGGGGCGGCACCGAGTACGAGTGGGGCTCGCGCGTCATCCTGGGGCTCGGAGCCGGGGCGCTCGCCTCGATCGCGCTCTTCGTCGTCGCCGAACACTTCGCCGCAGAACCGATCATCCCGCTGCGCCTGTTCCGTGACTCGGTCTTCAACGTCACCGCCTTGGTGGGCATGGTCGTCGGCGTCGCCCTCTTCGGAGCGGCCAGCTATCTGCCGACCTTCCTCCAGATGGTCGACGGCGCGAGCGCCACCGAGTCCGGACTGCTCATGCTGCCGATGATGGGCGGCATCGTCGGCGCCTCGATCCTCTCCGGCCAGCTCATCAGCCACACCGGGCGCTACAAGATCTACCCGGTCATCGGCGGCATCCTGTCCGTCATCGGCATGTGGCTGCTCTCGCGGCTCGAAGTCGACACGCCCCGGCTGCACTACAGCATCTGGATGGCCGTACTGGGTGCGGGCGTCGGCCTCGTCATGCCCGTGCTCATCCTCGCTGTGCAGAACGCCGTACGCCCCACCGACCTCGGCACGGCCACCAGCGCCAACAACTACTTCCGGCAGATCGGCGGCAGCGTCGGCGCCGCGATCTTCGGCACGCTCTTCGCCGACCGGCTCGCGGACTCGCTCGCCGAACGCATTCCGGCCGGGGCGGGCCTCCCCGACCCCGAGGCCATCACGCCGCAGCTCGTCCACGCGATGCCCGCCCCGCTGCGCGAGGGCTACATCCAGGCGTACGCCGACGCGATGCCGCGCGTCTTCCTCTACCTGGTGCCGGTGCTCGTCCTCGGCATGCTCATCACCTTCTTCCTCAAGGAGACACCCCTCTTGTCCAGCGCAGCGTCCCAGGACGCCCCCACGGCCGCGCCCACGCCCGTTCCCCAGGCCCGCGCCTCGTACGCGGCCGGGGTGCCCGTCTGCGGCACCGTGCAGCACGCGGACGGCACCGTGGTGCCCCGCGCCGCCCTGACCCTCATCGACGTCGGGGGTCAGCAGATCGGCCGCGGCGCGAGCGGCGACGACGGGCGGTACGCGCTCGCCACGCCGGGCTCGGGGTCGTTCGTCCTGATCGCGGCGGCGGGCGGCCACCAGCCGCAGGCGGTCACCGTCACCGTCGGGGAGCGCCCGGTGGAGCTCGACGTGGTGCTCGGCGGGGCGGGGCGTCTGGCGGGCAGCGTGGTCACCGCCGACGGAACCCCGGTCAGGGACGCCGCAGTGACCCTCACCGACGTACGCGGAGAGGTCGTCGCCACCACCCGCAGCGGGCGCGAGGGCGGCTATGTCATCACGGAACTGGTCGCCGGTGAGTACACCCTCGCCGCCAGCGCGCCCGCGTTCCGCCCCGCGGCCCTGCCCGTCAGCGTGCAGGCCTCCCGCGAGACCCGCCAGGACGTCGAGCTCGCGGGCGGCGCCGTCCTGCGCGGGACCGTGCGGGCCAGCGGCGGGCGGCCCGTGGAGGACGCGCGCGTGACGCTGCTGGACGCGGCGGGCAATGTCGTGGACACCCTCACGACCAGTCAGGACGGCACCTTCCGGTTCATCGACCTGTCGTCCGGCGAGTACACGGTCATCGCCGCGGGCTACCCGCCGGTGGCCACCGTGCTCCAGGTCGCGGGCGGCGGGCGCACGGAGCGCGATCTCCAGTTGGGGCACGAAGACTAGGGGCGCGAAGACCGGGGGCACGAAGACGGGAGGTCGGCGGAAAACAGCCGCCGGAGGCGCCCCCGCCCGTCCCAATTCCCGTATTGCGGCGCACGGCAACCTGTGCCGGTCGTACGGTGGTTGGGGCGGCGCAGGTCTTCGCGGTGCCGCCGGAAGGAGCGTTGGCCATGGAATACGGCAACCCGGACGGGCCGCTGGCGCAGCATGCCGTGGCCGGCCGTATTCCGCTCGCCGTGGTCGTCATCGACGGCGCGGGCCTCGTCTCGCACTGGAGCACCGGCGCACGCAGGCTCTTCGGGTACGCCAAGGAGGAAGCCGTCGGCAGCCCGGCGGGCGACCTGCTCCCGGTGGCCGGGGCGATCCCGGAGGAACACGCGCACTACGGCGAGTACGACGGCCTGGGGCCCGACCTGGGGACCTCCCTCGACGGCAGCATCTCGTACCCCGCGGCCGGGCGGGCGCGGCTCTCCGTGCCCGGCGGCGAGCCGTTCCGGGTGGACGTCCTGTGGTGGGCGTACCCGCTGATCGGACCCGGACCGGAGCGGCTGCTCGTGCTCGCGGCGGACGCCGACCGGCTGGCCGACGAGGAAGGCCACGAGCCGGGCCTGGTGGAGCGGATAGCGCCGGCGTTCGCCCTGCACACGGACTTCCCCGGAGCGGAGGAGCTGGCGCGCGGGCTGCCCGACATCCTGCCCAGCATGAGCGTCGGCGAGAGCTCCCGCATCGTGGCGCAGATCCTCGAACTGGGCTATCCCGTGCTGGAGTTCAGCAAGCACGACCGCGTGCCTGTCACCCCGGACTGGGGCGTGCCCAGGCGCGCCGAGCGCAAGGCGCGCAGGCTGCGCACCCAGCGGGCCGCCGCGCAGGGCCTCGCGCCGGATCCCGGCACCCCGGACGAGGCCGAGGATCTCGAGTACGTGGCGGTGCGCGAGCGCCTGGAGTTCCTGAACGAGGTCAGCGGGCGCATCGGCACCTCCCTCGACCTCTCGCAGACGATCATCGAGGTCAGCCGGGCCGTCGTGCCGCGCTTCACGGACGTCGCGGGCACCTACCTGCGCGAACAGGTCGTCGCGGGCGAGGGATTCCCCGAGGGGCCGCCGGACGAGACGACGATGTGGCACCGCGTCGCCGTGGAGCACACGGACGAGCCGGGCCGCTGGGACGACGTCGTGCCCGTCGGCGAGTCCATGCCGTTCCCCGCGCACACGCCGTTCTTCCAGTGCATGACCTCGGGCGATCCGGTCCTCGTACCGCGCATCACCGAGGAGATGGGCAACGCGATCGCCTCGCAGTTCGAGAAGCGCGACATCCGCCCGCTCATCAACCACCGCTCGATGCTCGTCGTACCGCTCAAGGCCCGCAACGTGGTGCTCGGATTCATGATCCTGCTGCGCCACCGGGAGCGGCCCGTCTTCAACGACATGGACCGCGTCACCGGCGCCGAACTCGCCGCCCGCGCGGGCCTCGTGCTCGACAACGCGCGCATGTACACCTACCAGGAGAGCGTCGCCGACACCCTCCAGGACAGCATGCTGCCGCACATCGAGCCGCGCATGACGGGCTGCGACATCGCCACGCGCTATCTGCCGGGCACACTGCTCGGCCGGGTCGGCGGCGACTGGTTCGACTCCGTGAAGCTGCCCGGATCGCGCACCGCGCTCGTCGTCGGCGACGTGATGGGGCACGGCCTCAACTCGGCGGCGATGATGGGCCAGTTGCGCACGGCCGTGCAGACCATGGCCGCACTCGACCTGCCGCCCGCCCAGCTCCTGCGCAACCTCGACGACCTGGCGCAGCGGCTGGGCGAGCACTACCTGGCGACGTGTCTGTACGCGGTCTACGACCCCATCGCCGGTGAGCTGCACCTCGCCAACGCCGGGCACATCCCGCCCGTCCTGGTCCGCGCCGACGACGGCCGCAGCGAACTCCTCGATCTGCCGACGGGGGCGCCCATCGGCGTGGGAGGCGTGCCCTTCGAGGCGGTCAGCGTGCGGGTGGCGCCCGGCGACCGGCTCCTGATGTGCACCGACGGGCTCGTCGAGGTGCGCGGCGAGGACATCGGCGTCGGACTCGCCACGCTCACCGAGACCGCGGCCCACCCCGCGGCCTCCATGGACGACGCCTGCGACACCATCATCCGGGCCCTCAACATCCGCGGCGGACGCAAGGACGACGTGGCGCTCCTGATGGCACGCCTGAACGGCGTCGCGGACGAGGACGTCGCGAGCTGGCGGCTCGCGCTCGACCCGAGCGAGGTGAGCGGGGCGCGTGAACTGGTCCGCGGCCAACTGCGCATCTGGTCACGCGAGGCCCTGTCCGAGACCGCGGAGCTCCTGGTCAGCGAGCTGGTCACCAATGCCGTACGGCACTCGCGCGGCCGTCGCGTGGAACTGCGCCTCGTCCGCTCCGGAGCCACGCTGATCTGCGAGGTCGAGGACGACGACCACACCCTGCCGACGCTCCTGAACGCGGGCCCCGGCGACGAGTTCGGGCGCGGCCTCCGGGTCGTGAGCGTGCTCGCCAAGGAGTGGGGGACCAGCCGTACGGCCTCCGGGAAGACCGTGTGGTTCGAGCTGGCGCCGCCGCGTAGGTGAGGGCCCGCGCGCCCCAGGGGCGTGCGCCAGGTGGAGACGTGGAGAAGGCGCGGCGAATGCTCGCGCCGGTGACTTGTCCGCGCACCCCAGGCGCGGTAGACCGATCTTGCCGTCGGCTTCGGCGGTCGTCGTCGCATCCTGGGGAGCTGGGCATGAGCGTCACGAGTCGGTACAAGGAGGCGTGGGAGGGGTTCTGGCGGGAAGCTCCCGAGGAACCGGGGGCCGTCTTCTGGGACGCGGAACCCGCGCTCACCGTGGGCCTTCATCTCGCCCTCTTCGAACCGCACTTGGCGGCAGCGGGCCTGCCCGTCGTGGACGTCGGCTGTGGCAACGGCACCCAGACCCGCTTCCTCGCCGACCGCTACCTCCGCGTCATCGGCGCCGACCTGTCCGCCGCCGCACTCGTCCACGCGCGGCGCGCCGACCCGGCGGGGCAGGTCGATTTCCGGCAGGTCGACGCCGTGGAGAAGGCCGAGGCCGAGCAGTTGCACGCGGAACTCGGCGACGTGAACGTCTATATGCGCGGAGTCCTCCACCAGTGCGAGCCCGCCGACCGCCAGCCGCTCGTCGACGGCATCGCGGCGCTGCTCGGCCGGCGTGGCAGGGCGTTCGTCGTCGAGCTCGCGGAGGCCGCGGGGACGGTCCTGAAAGGCCTCGCCCAGAGCCCCGGAGGTCCGCCGCCGAAGCTTGCGCCGGTGTTCGCGCACGGCATCGCACCGGGCGAGGTCGCGGACGCCGCGGTGCCGCGGTACGTCGCGGCGGCGGGCCTCACGGTGCTCGCGAGGGGTGAACTGCCACTGGTCACGACCGAGTTCACGCCCGACGGCACGCGGATCGAGCTGCCGTCGAAGTGGCTGGTGGTGGGGCGGGCGGGGTGATCATGGCGATAGATTGACCCGATGGGCCTCTTCGACAAACTCACCGGCACCAAGCACCCCACCGCCGGTGTCGCACCGCGTACGGCCGAGGAGGTCAGGACCGCGCTGCTGGATCTCGGCGGACCGGACGTGCCCTACCGCGTGCGCAACGGCACCCCGGACGAGGGCGCCGACCTCGTGGCGGAGTGGCGGATCCTGGAGCCCGCCTGGCGCACGTTCTTCGTGCGGACCCAGCTGGACCGGACCCTCAAGACCCGGATGCGCCTGGTGCCGGACCGCCACGAGGTGCGCGCCCTCGACGAGCAGTGGGAGGTCTCGTGGGCCGGGGACACCCCCAGGCTCGCCCTGTCGCGCGAGTACTCCCGCGGGCAGTCGACCGTGACGTCCCGGCAGTGGACGTACGAGCGCGGGGCCGACGGCAAGCTGCACAAGAAGGAGACGTTCCGCTTCGATCCGGCGGACATGAAGGACCCCTTGCGGGACGCGGTTCTCGGCGCGGGGTGGGTGTGGCGGGCAGTGGTGTTCAAGCTCTGAGCGGGCCGCCGGGCCGCCGGGCCGCCGGGCCGCCGGGCCGCCGGGTCCCGGCCGCCGGCCGAGGTGCCGAGGGCCCGCGGCCGTGTGAAGATCGCGGACAGGGGCTCGTACGCCGATGGAGCCGCGCCATGCCGAGCGACGCAGTCAGCAGCCGCAGCCCGCGCTGGACGGACTGGGCCGACGGCCTGCCGCCCGCGTCGGGAGCCGTCGTCATGGCCACCGCGGTGCTCTCCGTCGGACTTCACCTGCTCGGCGTGGAGGGGGCGTCGCTCGCGCTGCTGGTCGTGGCCCTGGTGGTCTGGATCTTCCTCGCCGCGGTCTTCGCCCGGCATCTGCTGACCGAACGGGCCCGCTGGCGGCGCGAGATCGACACCCCGCCCGCGCTGACCGCCGTCGCCGCGACGGCGGTCCTCGGCACCCGCCTCTCGCTGCTGGGACACCAGCCCGTGTCGGTGGCGCTGCTCTGCCTCAGCGTGCTGCTCTGGCCGTTGCTGATGTCCCACGTCATCCGCCACTGGCAGAGCAAGGTGCCCGGCGCCGCCTATCTGGTGTGCGTGGCCACGCAGGCCGTCGTCGTCCTCGCCGCCACCGTGGCCACCGCCGACCTGCTGACCTGGCTGATGTGGCCCGCCCTCGTCCTCTTCGCCGTCGGCCTCGTCCTGTACGGGGTGGTGCTGCTCCGCTTCGACTTCCGCCAGCTCACCACCGGCCAGGGCGACCACTGGATCATCGCCGGAGCCATGGCCATCTCCGCGCTCGCCGGATCGAAGCTGGTCGCCGCCGCGGCGCCGCACGGCCCGCTGCGCTGGGCGACCCCGGCCCATGACGTCCTGCGGGTCCTCACCCTCGTCGCACTGGGCCTCGCCCTCGCCTGGTACGCGGTCCTCGTCGGCTGCGAACTGCGCCGGCCCCGCCTCCACTACGACGTACGCCGCTGGGCCACCGTCTTCCCCCTCGGCATGACCGCCGTCGCCGCGCTCTCCACCTCCACGGCCGCGGCCGTCCCGTGGCTCTGGACCTGCGGGAAGGTGCTGCTCTGGCCCGCATCGGCCGTATGGGCGGTCGTCGCGGTCGGCGCCCTGCGCGCGGTGGCGCGCGACCGCGCCGGGCCCACGGCTCCCGCAGGGCTCAGCCCGCCGCGGTGACGCCTCCCGGCACCGCACTGCGGGGATCCGCCACCGTCACCTCACGGGCCGCGTCCCGCACGGTCCTCGCGAAGGTCGCCACCGCCCCCGTGCCGTGTCCGGCCCGCCACACCAGGCCGTACCCGACCGGCTCGGCGTCGGTGAAGGGCACGAACGCGACACCGGGCCGGGTGAAGTACGTCCCGGTGTGCGCGGGAGCGAGGAACGCGCCCTTGCCGCCCGCGACCAACATCAGCGCCTCCTGCATGTTGGTCACGCCGGGACCGCGGCCGATCGCCCTGCCGGACGGGGTGCGCGAGGGGACGTGGTGCTCGAGGCGGTAGTCGGGCACCTCGCCGTCGATCGTCAGGAGCGGTACGTCGGCCAGGTCCTCCGGCGACACCGAGTCCCGCGCGGCCAGCGGATGCGCCGTGGCGACCGCGAGGACGCGCTCCTCGGCGAGCAGCGCGGGACCGCCGCCCAGGTCGTCCTCGCGCACCGGGAACTCCGTGAGCTGCACGTCGAACTCGCCCTTGCGCAACTGCCCGTAAGGATCGCCGAGCGGCACCTCGCAGATCTCCACGGCGAGCCCCGGATGGCTCACGCGCAACGCCTCCGTCGCCCGCATCACGATCTCGCCGGCCAGCGGATTGGCGAAGCCGACGTGCAGCACGCTGTCGATGCCGCGCGCGGTGGCCGCGGCCCGCTCGACGGCGGCGTCGATGGCCCGGTGGTGCGGTTCCAGGTCGTCGCGGAGCTGGCGGCCGAGCGCGGTGAGGGCGACGCGGCGGCTCGTGCGGATGAACAGCGGCGCCCCGACGCGGCGTTCGGTGCGCTGGATCAACTGGCTGACCCGGGCGCGGGAGAGCCGCATCCGCTCGGCCGTCCTGCCGAAGTGCAACTCCTCGGCCAGGAGCAGAAAGCACTCCAGTTCATCGCGTTCCATCGACGTCCCCCCAGGCAGCTCGGATCGGTAAGCCCGGTTGAACGAACGTTGCGATCTTCGCCGTTGTTCCGTCCGTACGCCCTGACCGAGGGTGAGTGGGCCGGGAAAGACCCCGCACCAGCGATGAACTGCCCCACACCACCGATGAATTGGCGGAGAGCCGACGTGAGTACGCAGCGAGATTCATCAGCCGGGGCGCCGAGCGCGCCCCCGGTCACCTTCAGCCCCCGCGAGTGGGGCGTCCTGCTCGTCCTGTGCGGCGCGATCTTCCTCGAAGGCATCGACGTGGCCATGCTCAACGTGGCGATGCCGTCCATCCGCGCCGACCTCGGCCTGTCCACCGGGTCCCTCCAGTGGGTCATGAGCGCCTACGTCCTCGGATACGGCGGCTTCATGCTGCTCGGCGGCCGTGCGGCCGACCTCTTCGGGCGCCGCCGGATGTTCGTCCTGTGGCTCTCCGTCTTCCTGGTCTTCTCCGGGCTCGGCGGCTTCGCCACCGAGGGCTGGATGCTGATCGTCGCGCGCTTCGTCACCGGCGTCGCCGCTGCCTTCATGACCCCGGCTGGCCTCTCCATCATCACCACGGGCTTCGCGGAGGGCCCGCGCCGCAACAAGGCGCTGCTCTTCTACTCCGGCACCGCCGCGGGCGGCTTCTCGATCGGCCTCGTCGTCGGCGGTCTGCTCACCACGCTCGGCTGGCGCTGGGTCTTCTTCGTGCCCGTGGTGCTCTCCGCCCTGATCCTGGCCGCCGCGCTCGCCTTCGTCCCCAAATCCTCCCGCCCCGACCGCACCGGGCAGAGCGTCGACCTGGTGGGCGCCCTCACGGTCACCGCGGCCATCGTGCTGTTCGTCCTGGGCGTCGAGCGCGCCTCCCACGCGAGCGCCGCGGCCACGGCAGGCACCCTCGCCGCGGGGCTCGCCCTCCTGGCCGTCTTCGTCGCCGCCGAGCGCCGCTCGTCGTCGCCGCTCGTCCGCCTGGGGATCTTCCGCAGCGGCGCCCTGGTCCGCGCCAACCTCGCGGGTCTCTTCTTCGCGGGCGGCTTCTTCGGATTCCAGTTCCTGATCGTCCTCTACCTCCAGGAGCTGCGGAACTGGTCCACGCTCCAGACCAGCATCGCGCTGATCGTCGTGGGCATCGACGCGGTGCTCTCGCCCACCCTCACGCCCAAGCTGGTCGACCGGTTCGGCAACGCCCGCGTGATCTTCGGCGGTCTGCTCCTCGCCGCGCTCTCCTACGCCCTGTTCCTGCCGGTCGGCGTCGACTGGACGTACCTGGCGATGTTCCCGAGCCTGCTCATCCTCGGCCTCGCCTTCGCCCTCACCTACGGACCGCTCACCATCGTCGCCACCGACGGCGTCAAGGAGGAGGAGCAGGGCCTGGCGGGCGGGCTGCTCTACACCGCCTTCCAGTTCGGTGCCGCGCTCGGCCTCTCCACCGTCTCCGCCGTCAACGTCTGGGCCACCACGTCGAGTTCACCCTCCGCCCTCCTCGACGGCTACCGCGCGGCCCTGTGGGTCCCGCTCGCCGCGGCCCTCGTCGCCGCGCTGATCAGCGCCTTCGGGCTCCGCTCGCGGCCCGGCACGGTGACGGCCTCCGGCACGCCGTCGGACGAGCGCACCCCTGAGATCCCCGCCACACGCTGACCCCGGCCCACCACCCCACCCGGCAAGGAGCACCGGCATGCCCACCACCGAAGTCAGCGACACCGTCCACGTAGACGCCCTCTCCGCGTGGGCCGACGACGAGGCCTCCAGGCGCCACTCCTGGGACCTCTACACCAGAGGCCGCCCGCCGGGCGTGGGCTACGACCCGGTCCACTTACTGGCGCGGCGGCCCGCCCCGGTGCCGGCCGGCTGACCGCCTCGAACCGCCTCGAACGCGGGGGCACGCGACGCGGTCGCCGACGGACCTGGCTCAGGAGTTGGCGAACGCGTAGCGTGAGGCTGCATGAAGATCCTGATCAGCGCAGACATGGAGGGGGCCACCGGTGTCACGTGGCCGGCCGACGTGCTGCCCGGTACGCCGCAGTGGGAGCGGTGCCGTTCGATGTTCACCTCGGACGTCAACGCGGCCGTGCTCGGCTTCTTCGACGGGGGCGCCGACGAGGTGCTCATCAACGAGGCGCACTGGACCATGCGCAATCTGCTCCTGGAGAACCTCGACGAGCGGGCCCAGATGCTCACCGGGCGGCACAAGTCCCTCTCCATGGTCGAGGGCGTACAGCACGACGACGTGGACGGCATCGCGTTCATCGGCTACCACGCGGGCGCCGGCATGGAGGGTGTCCTCGCACACACCTATCTCGCCAACTCCATCACCGCGGTGTGGGTCAACGGCGTCCGGGCCAGCGAGGGCCTGCTCAATTCCCACGTCGTCGCCGAGTACGGAGTGCCCGTCGTCCTCGTCACCGGGGACGACCTGGCCTGCGAGGACGCGCTCGGGTACGCGCCCGGAGCACTGAAGGTCGCCGTCAAGGACCACGTGTCGCGGTACGCGGCGGTCTGCCGCACCCCCAGGCGCACCGCCGCCGACATCCGTGGCGCGGCGAAGGAGGCGGCGGCGCTCGCCGTGCGGCACGATCCCGTCCAGGGCGGTCCGTTCACCGTGGAGCTCGAATTCGACGCCGAGCACCTGTCCATGGCGTCCACCGTCGTGCCGGGCGTGCGACGCACCGGCGAACGGAAGATCGCTTACACCAGCGGGACCATGTACGAGGGCATTCGTACGTTCAAGGCGGTCACGACGATCGCTTCGGCGGCAGTGGAGGAACAGTATGGCTGAGGAGCAGCCGGGGCATCAGGTCGCCGGACACGTCGACGGGCAGGCGCTCGACGAGGTCGTCCGGTTCACCTCGGACCTCATCCGCATCGACACCACCAACCGGGGCGGCGGCGACTGCCGTGAGCGGCCCGCCGCCGAGTACGCCGCCGAGTGCCTCGCCGGGGCCGGGCTGCAGCCGACACTCCTGGAGCGCACACCGGGGCGTACGAACGTCGTCGCGCGGATCGAGGGCACCGACCCCTCTGCCGACGCGCTGCTCGTCCACGGCCACCTGGACGTCGTGCCCGCAGAGGCCGCCGACTGGAGCGTGGACCCGTTCTCCGGTGAGGTCCGCGACGGCGTCGTGTGGGGCCGCGGCGCCATCGACATGAAGAACATGGACGCGATGATCCTCTCCGTCGTGCGCGGCTGGGCGCGGGCCGGAGTGCGGCCCCGGCGGGACATCGTGATCGCGTTCACCGCCGACGAGGAGGCGAGCGCCGAGGACGGTTCCGGGTTCCTCGCCGATCAGCACGCCTCCCTCTTCGAGGGGTGTACGGAAGGCATCAGCGAGTCCGGTGCGTTCACCTTCCACGACGGGCGCGGCAATCAGCTTTACGCCATCGCCGCGGGGGAGCGCGGCACCGGCTGGCTCAAGCTGACCGCGCGTGGCAAGGCGGGCCACGGCTCGAAGGTGAACCACGACAACGCCGTGGGCAAGCTCGCCGCCGCGATCTCGCGCATCGGGGACCACCGCTGGCCGGTGCGGCTCACGCCGACGGTGCGGGCCGCCCTGACCGAACTGGCCGCGCTGTACGGGGAGCAGGCGGACCTGGACGCGCCCGGATTCGACGTGGACGCGCTCCTGGAGAAGCTCGGCCCGGCCGCCGACCTCGTCGCGCCGACCGTGCGGGGCAGCGCCAACCCGACGATGCTGCAAGCCGGTTACAAGGTCAACGTGATCCCCGGGGAAGCCGTCGCCTACGTGGACGGCCGCTTTCTGCCAGGAGGCGAGGAAGAGTTCGCCGCCACCCTTGACCGGCTCACCGGAGCGGACGTCGACTGGGAGTTCCACCACCGCGAGGTGGCGCTCCAGGCGCCGGTCACGTCGCCGACGTACGCGAAGATGCGTGCGGCCGTCGAGGAGTTCGCGCCCGAGGGACATGTCGTGCCGTACTGCATGTCCGGCGGCACGGACGCCAAGCAGTTCTCACGGCTCGGCATCACCGGCTACGGCTTCTCGCCGCTGAAGACACCGGAGGGCTTCGACTACCAGGCGCTCTTCCACGGAGTCGACGAACGCGTCCCGGTCGACGCGCTGCACTTCGGCGTCCGGGTCCTCGACCGCTATCTGAGAACGGCCTAGGGAACACAACCGATCATGGGGGAAGAGAAGGACATGATGGAGACCCAGGCGTACGGATCATGGCCGTCGCCCATCGACGCGGCGCTGGCCGCCGCCCACGACGGCTCACCGGCCGTCGTGGGCTTCGTCGGGGACGAGGCGTGGTGGACCGAGCCGAGGCCCGCCGAGGGCGGCAGGCGCGCGCTGGTGCGGCGGCGTCCGGACGGCACGGAGGAATCCGTGCTGCCCGAGCCGTGGAACGTGCGCAGCCGGGTCATGGAGTACGGGGGGCGTTCCTGGGCCGGGGCCCAGGAGCCCGACGGGCCACTGGTGGTTTTCGCCAACTTCTCCGACCAGCGTCTGTACGCGCACCGGCCCGACACCCCCGGAGCCGTGCCGAGCCCGCTGACCCCGCTCTCCGACGTGGGCGGCGGCCTGCGGTTCATCGACCCGTGCGTGCACCTGGACCGGGGTGAGGTCTGGTGCGTCCTGGAGGAGTTCACCGGGGAGGCGCCGACCGATGTGCGGCGGGTCGCCGTCGCCGTGCCGCTGGACGGCTCGGCCGCCGCCGACCGCACGGCGGTGCGTGAACTCTCCGACGACCGGCACCGGTTCATCACCGGGCCACGCCTCTCGCCGGACGGCGCCCGCGTGGCGTGGATCGCCTGGGACCACCCCCGGATGCCGTGGGACGGCACGGAACTCCTCGTCGCCGAGGTCCGGGCGGCGGACGGCACGTTCGGTGCGCCTCGGGTGCTCGCGGGCGGCCCGGAGGAGTCCGTCGCGCAGGTGGAGTGGGCTCCCGACGGGCGGCTGCTGTTCGCCAGCGACCGGACCGGATGGTGGAACCTCTACCGCGCGGACCCGGCGGACGCCGGGAACGGAACCGCGCTCTGTCCGCGCCAGGAGGAGTTCGCGGGGCCCCTGTGGCAGGTCGGTTCCGGCTGGTTCGCGCCCCTGGACAGCGGCCTGATCGCCGTCGTGCACGGCAAGGGCGCCACCGGGCTCGGCGTGCTCGACCCGGAGACCGGCGAAGTCGTCGACGCGGCGGGCCCCTGGACGGACTGGTCGGCGACCGTCGCGGTCAACGGCACCCGCGCCGTGTGCGTCGCCGCGAGCCCCCGCAGCGCGTACGAGGTCGTGGAGCTGGACACCAGCACCGGCCGCGCCCGGGTGATCGGCGCCGCGCACGACGACCCGGTGGACACCGCGTACTACCCCGAGCCGCGCATCCGCACCTTCAGCGGCCCCGCGGGCCGCGAGATCCACGCGCACGTCTATCCGCCGCACCACCCCACCCGCGTCGCCCCCGACGACGAACTCCCGCCGTACGTCGTGTGGGTGCACGGCGGCCCCACCAGCCGCTCCCCGCTCGTGCTCGACCTGGAGATCGCCTACTTCACCTCGCGCGGCATCGGCGTCGCGGAGGTCAACTACGGCGGCTCGACCGGCTACGGCCGCGCGTACCGCAACCGGCTGCGCGAGCAGTGGGGCATCGTCGACGTGGAGGACTGCGCGGCCGTCGCCCTCGCGCTCGCCGACGAGGGCACCGCCGACCGCGACCGCCTCGCGATCCGTGGCGGCAGCGCGGGCGGCTGGACCACGGCGGCCTCGCTGACCACGACGGACGTGTACGCGTGCGGCACGATCATCTACCCCGTCCTCGACCTCACGGAGTGGGCCGCGGGCGGTACGCACGACTTCGAGTCGCGGTATCTGGACTCGATGATCGGCCCGTTCGACGAGGTGCCGACGCGGTACGTGGAGCGTTCCCCCGCCGAGCACGCCGACCACGTCAGCGTGCCGTTCCTGCTCCTCCAGGGGCTCGACGACGTGATCTGCCCGCCCGAGCAGGCCGAGCGGTTCGTCTCCGAGCTCGAAGGGCGGGGCGTGCCGTACGCCTACATCGCCTTCGAGGGCGAGGGGCACGGATTCCGCCGCGCGGACACGCTGATCCGCGCCCTGGAAGCCGAACTCTCCCTGTACGCCCAGGTGTTCCGCCTGAAGCTGTCCGGCGCGACCCCCACCCTGGAGCTCTCCAAGTGAATCCCCTGACGCGTCCCGCGCGGCTGGCCCCCGGCGCGCGGGTCGCCGTGGTGGCGCCCAGCGGACCCATTCCCGAGGAGCGGCTCCAGGCGGGCCTCGACATCCTGCGCGGCTGGGGCCTGGACGTGGTCGTCGCCCCGCATGTCCTGGACCACCACCCGCGGTTCGACTATCTCGCGGGCACGGACGCCGGGCGCGCCCGCGACCTCCAGGAGGCGTGGTGCGACCCCGACGTCTCGGCGGTGCTCTGCGCGCGCGGCGGCTACGGCGCCCTGCGCATGGTGGAGCTGATGGACTGGGCGGCGATGCGGGCGGCGGAACCCAAGGTCTTCGTCGGCTACAGCGACATCACCACGCTGCACGAGGCGTTCGCGGCGCGGCTGGGCCTGGCCACGCTGCACGGCCCGATGGCCGCGGCCCTGGACTTCCTCAAGAACCCCCGCGCGCAGGAGCACTTGAGGGCCACGCTCTTCGAGCCGGAGCGGGTCCAGGTGATCACTTCGGGCGGGACGGCGCTCGTACCGGGCCGCGCGCGGGGCATCACGCTCGGCGGCTGCCTCTGCCTGCTCGCCTCCGACCTCGGCGCCCCCGGGGCGCGCACGTCGGCGCGGGGCGGCCTGCTCTTCCTGGAGGACACCGGCGAGGAGAACTACCGCCTCGACCGCTACCTCACCCAACTGGACCGCGCGGGCTGGTTGGAGGGGGTCAGCGGGGTCGCGCTCGGCTCGTGGGTGGACTGCGAGCCGTACGAAAAGGTGAGGGCGCTGCTGCTCGACCGGCTCGGCGGGCTCGGGGTGCCGATCGTGGAGGAGTTCGGGTTCGGGCACTGCGACGGGGCGTTGACCGTGCCGTTCGGGGTGGCGGGCGAACTGGACGCGGACGCGGGGACGCTGGCGCTGGAGGTGCCTGCCCTGGCGTGAGGGCCGCGCCTTCGGGGGAGAGCTGAATTTCCGTCAACTTCCAGCGAGAAACTCCTGTCACGAGCGTTGACCCGCGCCTGACACGTGTCACAGCATGACCTCTGGCCGGTTACTTACCGGTCGGTAGTCGGCTGTCCTCAGCGTGGAGGTCTCGTGTCCCGTCGTACCGCATCCCGTCGTGCCCTCGCCCGTATCGCCGCCTCCCGCTCGCGCGCGCCGCTCGCCCTCGCCGTGGGCGCCGCCCTCGCCGCGCCCCTGGCGTTCGTGGCGCCCGCGCCCGCGAGCGCCACCGGCCACTACACCGTCACCCCGCTGAAGTTCACCCTCGAAGCGGGCGGCAGGAGCTGCACCGTCGACGCCGACCTCTACCGCCCGGCCACAGTGGACGCCGCGCACCCCGCGCCCGCCGTCCTGACCACCAACGGCTTCGGCGGCAGCAAGTCGGACGGCGGGACGGCGGCCACCGGCAAGGCCTTCGCCGAGCGCGGCTATGTCGGGCTGGTCTACTCCGGGCTCGGCTTCGGCGAGTCCGGCTGCCTGATCTCCCTCGACGACCCGAAGATCGACGGCAGGGCGGCCTCCGGGCTCGTCGACTTCCTCGCCGGGAAGCGGGCCGCCGACGACGGCACAACGGTCGACTACGTCACCAAGGACGCCAAGGCCGACCCCCGCGTCGGCATGATCGGCGGCTCGTACGGCGGGGCGATCCAGATGGCGACGGCCGCCGTGGACCACCGGGTCGACGCCCTCGTACCGATGATCACCTGGAACGACCTGGGCTACTCGCTCGACCCGAACAACGCGTCCGACCGTGGCGTCCCCGGCGCCGCCAAGTGGCAGTGGATGAACGGCTTCTACCTCATCGGCGAGGGCCAGCCGCTCCTCGAACCGAGCCTGGACCCCTCCCGCGTCAACTCCCTCACCTGCCTGCACTTCGTCACGAAGGCCTGCGAGACGATCCGTACGCTCAACTCGGGCCGCTACCCCGCCGACAGGACCGAAGCCCTCCAGGAGTACGCGCGCAGCGTCTCGCCCGTCTCGTACCTGCCGAAGGTCAAGACGCCGACGCTGCTCATCCAGGGCCAGGTCGACAGCCTCTTCAACCTCAGCGAGGCGCAGGCCACGTACGAGACGCTCAAGGCGCAGGGCACCACGACGAAGATGATCTGGCAGTCATCGGGCCACAGCGGCGGCCTGACCGACCCGGCGTCCGGTGAACTGAACATCTCCGAGGGCAACTTGGAGACGAGCTACGTCGGCAAGCGCGTCCTGTCGTGGTTCGACCGCTACCTCCGGCAGAACAAGGGCGCCGACACGGGGCCCGCCTTCGCCTACCACCAGGACTGGGTCCCCGCCGACAGCGGACCGAACGGCACGTACGCGACCGCCTCCAAGGTGCCCGCCCTGAGCCAGAAGCTGTACCTGTCCGGCGACGGAAAGCTCGTCGACAACCGCAAGAAGGTCGCGCGGGGCAGCCGTGAGTACAGGAACTGGCTGATCCCCACGAGCCACTCCGAGAGCTCCCTGGCCGGCATCATCGGACTGCCCGACCCCGCCCCGCACGACACCAAGGGCACCTACCTCGACTGGACGACCGAGCCGCTGACCGCCCCCATGGACGTGGTCGGCTCCGCGAAGGCCACCCTGAAGGTCGTCTCGCCCAGGACCGAGAGGGTGCAGAACTCCGGCGACGCGGCCGACAAGCTGGTCCTCTTCGCCAAGCTGTACGACATCGCGCCCGACGGCAAGAAGACGCTGGTGCACCGGCTCGTGTCCCCGGCCCGGGTGCCGGACGTGACGAAGCCGTTCACCGTGTCGCTGCCGGGGATCGTGCACCGGTACGAAACCGGGCACAAGCTGCAGTTCGTGGTGGCGGCGAGCGACGACGCGTACGGGGGCAACAGGGGCGTGAAGCCGGTGACCGTCACCAGCGCGCCCGACGACACCGGGACCGTCGAGCTGCCCGTGGTCCGCTGACCGAGCCGCCCCCGGCCGAGGGCTCACCCGCATGGCCCACACCCCCACTCCGCAGAGGCATCCACCGCGCGCAAACCCGGCCCAGCTGCCCATGCTGGTCACCGGGGGAGGCCGGTCGAATGCTCCGACGGAAGGGTTCACGATGGGTCCCAGCACCTCCTCGGGCGGCTCCAAGGGCGGCTCGGGCGGCGGCCGTGGCGCACTGACGCCCGGCAGGATCGCCGTCGCCGCGCTCGCCGTCCTCACCCTGGTCTTCATCTTCGAGAACACCCGCAGCACCAAGATCAGGCTGCTGATCCCCGAAGTGACCGTCCCGCTGTGGATGGCGCTGTTCGGCACGGCGGTGATCGGCGCGCTCTGCGGGGCGTACTACATGCGCAGGCGCAAGTGAGGGCGCTCCTGAGGCGGGCGGGAGTCGTCGCGGGCGCGACGCTCGCCGCGGGCGTCATGACCGTGACGACCGCGGCGGCGGCCGGCCCTCCGATGCCGGACTTCCGTGGCCAGGGCCTGGCGCGGGTCTTCTCCGGGGTCGACTACCGCACCCGCGTCGAGGTGCGGGACGTCAGCGGTCGGGCGCGCAACGTGCTGTGGCCGCTGAGCTGGAAGGTGTGCACGCAGTCTCCGGCCCCGGGCACGGAGCTGACCGGGCAGACGGTCACCATCGGCGCCGTGAAGAAGGCGGAGCGCTGCCCCGCGTAGGGGGCGGCTAGCGTGGCCGGATGTCCGACACCGCCACCCATCTCGCCGAGGGACCCCGCGTAGGCATACGTCCCTTCACCTACGCCGACGGGCCCGAGTTCACCACGCGCGCGCGGGAGAGCCGGGAACTGCACCGCCCCTGGCTCTTCCCGCCCGCCACGGACGAGGCCTACGCCGCATATGCGGGCACGCTCATCGAGGGCCGGGGCAGGGCGGGGTTCCTGGTGTGCGACCGCACGGCGGACGGCGCCCTCGCCGGGTTCATCAACATCAACAACATCGTCGCGGGTGCCTTCCGGTGCGGGGCGCTCGGATACGGCGCCTTCGCGCACGCGGCGGGGCGCGGCCTGATGGGGGAGGGGCTCGGGCTCGTCGTGCGGTACGCCTTCGACGTGCTCGACCTGCACCGCCTGGAGATCAACGTCCAGCCGGGCAACGCCGCGTCGATCGCGCTCGCCCGCCGCGGCGGATTCCGGCTGGAGGGGTTCTCGCCGGACTTCCTCTTCATCGACGGGGCGTGGCGCGATCACCAGCGGTGGGCGCTGACCGCCACCGATTCGGTGCCCGGCTAAGGGCACGTCCGGGCGTACGGCGGTCCTTTGCGTAATCCTGACCGGGATAACCCCTGGTCGCGGCGGCGTCCACCGTGTTCCATGGTGATCGTGACGACCACTGTGCGACGTGACGTACTGACGCTGCCCGCCGCCCCGTTGGGCCCCGAGAACCCACTGCCGCCGCTGCGGCCGCTGCGTGAAGTGCACACGCTGGACGAGCGGGGCAGAGAGGGGCTGCCGCGCGACATGGCGCGGCAGCTGGGGTACGAGCCGCTGCGCGGCATCCTGCCGACGCGGGTGCTCGACGGGTACGGACGCGAGCGGACCGAGACCACGCTCGACACCCTGGTCATCGAGAACGACCGGCTCCGCGCGACCGTCCTGCCCGGCTTCGGCGGCCGTGTCCACTCCCTCTTCCACAAGCCGACCGGCCGTGAACTCCTCTACCGCAACCCGGTGTTGCAGCCCGCGGCCTTCGCGCTGAACGGCGCCTGGTTCTCCGGCGGCATCGAGTGGAACATCGGCGCCACCGGCCACACGACCCTGTCCTGCGCCCCACTGCACGCCGCGCGTGTGAGCGCGCCCGACGGCGGTCAGATGCTGCGGCTCTGGGAGTGGGAGCGGCTGCGGGACGTGCCGTTCCAGGTGGACCTGTGGCTGCCCGAAGGGTCCGACTTCCTCCATGTCGGCGTGCGGATCCGCAATCCGCACGAGAAGGCGGTGCCGGTCTACTGGTGGTCCAACATCGCGGTGCCGCAGGAGCGCCGGGTCATCGCCCCGGCCGACGAGGCCTGGCACTTCGGGTACGCGGGCGGCCTGCGCAAGGTGCCGGTGCCCGAGACCGACGGCGTGGACCGGACGTATCCGCCGCGCAGCGAGTACGCCGCCGACTACTTCTACGACGTACCGGACCGGGAGCGCCGCTGGATCGCCGCGCTCGACGACGACGGGCACGGCCTCGTCCAGACGTCGACCGACCTGCTGCGCGGCCGCAAGCTCTTCGTCTGGGGCTCGGGCACGGGCGGGCAGCGCTGGCAGGAGTGGCTGACGGAGCCGGGGACGGGCGGGTACGCGGAGATCCAGGCGGGGCTGGCCCGTACGCAGCTGGAGCACGTACGGCTTGACGCCGAGGCCGAGTTCACGTGGCTGGAGTCGTACGGACCGCTGTCGGCGGATCCGGGTGCGGTGCACGGCTCCGACTGGCGGGCCGCGCGCGAGGAGGCGCGGGCGCGGCTCGCGGACGCGCTGCCCCGGGGCGCGGTGGAGGAGGCCTACGACGCCTGGCGGCCGTGCGCCGACACCGAGCCGGGCGAGGTACTTGCCACCGGGTCAGGATGGGGCGCGCTCGAAGTCCTGCGTGCGGACTACAAGTTGCCGGGCACGCCGTTCGCCGAGTCCACGCTGGGCCCCGAACAGGAGCCGTGGCTGGAGCTGTTGCACTCCGGGGCCGTCCCCGAGCCGCGCCGCGTCGCGCCGCCGGGGCCGACCCTGGTCGCGCCGCACTGGCGGGACATGCTGGAGACGGCGCCCGCGAGGCCGGTCGCCGAGTACCACCTGGGCGTCGCGCAGTGGCACGCGGGCGACCGCGCGCAGGCGGTGCGCAGCTGGGAGCGGGGCCTCGAACTCGCCCCTTCACGCTGGCCGTTGCTGCGGTGCCTCGCGGTGGCCGACCAGGATTCGGGCCACATCGAGCGGGCCGCGGACCGGTACGCGGAAGCCTTCGACGACCTGTGCCAGGAGCGGCGCGACGACGGCGCTCTGTGGACGTCCGCGAGCGCCGCGCTCGGCAGGGAGGCGATGGGCGTCCTGCTCACCGCCGGACGGCCTTCGGTGGCACGCGGCGTGTGGGACCGCCTGCACCCCTCCACCCGCGCGGAGGGCCGCTTCCGCCTGGTGGAGGTCCAACTGCTGCTGGCGGAGGGCGAGAAGGCGGCGGCGCGGGCGATATTCGACGAGGGCTTCGAGGTGCCCGACCTGCGCGAGGGCGCGGAGATACTGGGCGAGCTGTGGCGCCGGGCGACGGACGACGAACTGCCCGCCCGGTACGACTACCGGATGCGGGCGGCTCCGGGGGAGTGAGGGGCCTGGCCGTCGCTCTCCGGATGCCGCGAAGCCCGGCGGCGGGCGCCGGGCTTCAGGGGAGTGGACGTCCGTGGAGGGGGCGGGAGTTGACTGCCCACCCCCCCGGGACGGATACGCCAGCTCGCCGGCTGCGGTCACGACTCGGGCGCCGTGCGGCGGCACAACCGGCCGCTGCTTGTCCAGCACGGTCCGAAGCGAACACCCTTCGCGCCCGCGGACGCTGGGACACGTCCCGGGAAGGGGCGGGTGCGTCAGCCGCCCCTCCCCGGGTCCGCCTACGCCAGCTCGCCGTTCCTCGCCACGACCTTGCCGCCGTGTACCACCATGTCCCGCTGCGGCATGTCCACCAGGACCTGCTGGACGTTCTCGCCGCGTACGAGGATGAAGTCGGCCGGGGCGCCGGGCTTCAGGTCCGCGTGGGCCAGGCCCATCACGTCGGCGCCGCCGTGTGCGCCCACCGTGTAGCAGTCGGCCAGCTCGTCGTCGAGGCGGACGTCGGTGACCCAGCCCAGGATGTGCGCGCGGTGCAGCATGTCGGCGTTGCCGAACGGGCTCCACGCGTCGCGTACCCCGTCCGAGCCGAGCCCGACCCGCACGCCGTGCTCGCGCAGCTTCGCGATCGGCAGGACGAGGGACTCGTTCGGCGCGACCGTCGTCAGGGAGATGTCCTGCTCGCCCAGGTCGGCCGCCATCTTGCCCAGGTCGCTGTCGGACAGGTTCGGCAGGCAGAAGACGTGGCTGACCGTGACCTTGCCGCGCAGGGAGAGCGCGCGGGTGCGGTCGATGATGGCCCGCAGGACCTTCGTGCCCTTCTCGTCGCGGTCGTGCAGATGGATGTCCACGCCGACCCCGTGACGGTCCGCGAGCCCGAAGACCAGGTCGAGCTGCTCGTCCATGGCGTTGTCGAAGCTGATCGGGTCGATGCCGCCGACCAGGTCGATGGAGCCGGAGCGGGCCGCCTCCTCCAGGAGCTCCGCCGTGCCGGGGGTCCGGACCACGCCGTGCTGCGGGAACGCCACGATCTGCACGTCGAGCGCGTCCCGCAGCCGCTCGCGGGCCGCGTTCACGCCCTCGACCCCGGCCAGGTCGTAGGCGGGCGCCACGTCCACGTGGGCCCGCATCGCACGCGTGCCCCGGGTGACGGCGTGCGCCATCAGGCCGTACGCGCGCTCGCCGACGGGCCGCGGCTGGCTCTTGAAGATCTCCACGTCCTGGGCGCAGTAGTCCGCGATGCCGCTCGCGGGCTTCCGCGACACCCAGGAGCTGCCCCACGTCGTCTTGTCCGGATGGATGTGGGCGTCCACGAGGGAGGGCAGGGCGACCCGGCCGCCGCCCTCGATCACCTTGGCACCCTTGGGGGCCCGCCCTTCCGTGATCCGCCCGTCGACCACCGTGAGGTCCACGGGGGTCTTCGCGCCGAAGGGGCGGACGTCGCGGAACACCACGGCCCGGGGACGGTGGCCGCCGCCACGGGTCGAGGCGGTTGCCGGGGAGCCGGCCGCCACGGCGGCTCCGGTACCGGCGAACGCGGCGGCGGCGCCGAGCACGCCGCGACGGGAGAGGGGCGTCATAGGGGTCTCCTTCGGGGACGGGGGTGGGATGGGGATGGGACGGTGGGGTTCAGAGCGCGAAGCCCGAACGGACCACGCGTACGGGCTTCTTGAGGACCGACACGTCGGACAGCGGATCGCCGTCCACGAGGATCACGTCACCGGCGAAGCCACGCGCGAGGCGGCCCGCCGTGCGCTCCAGGCCGAGCAGCTTCGCCGCGCCGGTGGTGGCCGTGCGGATCGCGTCGAGCGCGGGGAGCCCCGCCGCGCGCATCAGCTCCACCTCGCGGCCGATCGGCTTGATCTTCCCGCCGGAGGAGTCGGTGCCCGCCGCGAGCGGCACACCCAGCTCGTGCGCGGCGAGCACGGCCCGCTTCAGGACCGGAAGGTACTGACGGCCACGCTCGGCGAGCACGGGGTCCGACGAATCGGCGAGACCGGCGATCGCGGTGAGCGTCGGCGTGAAGTACGTGCCCCTGCGCCGCATCTCGTGCAGCGTGCGCTCGCCGACGAACGCGCCGTGCTCCAGCGAGCGGATGCCCGCCATGACGGCGTCGTGGCAGCCCTTCTCGCTGTAGCTGTGGCAGAGCACGCCCTTGCCGCCCCGCCGTGCCGCCGCGACCACGGCGGACAGCTGCTCGCGGTCGTACACCTGGGCCAGCGGATCCTGCTCGGGCAGCCCCGCACGCTCGTTGACCCGGGTCTTGATGACGTCCGCGCCACGGGCGATGTTGACCTCGACCACGCGGCGCAGCGCCTCGGGCGAGCGCACGCCGTCCCGGAGCTTGGCCAGCGGGGTCAGGTCGGGGTCGGCGAGGATCGTGTCGCCCAGGTCGGGCGTGACGAAGATTCCGGCGGCGCGCAGCCGGGGCGCCTGCTTCGGGGCCTGGCGGGCCAGCTCCCGTACGGCGATGTCCTGGTAGAAGTTGGTCGAGCCGCTGCGGGCGCTGGTCGCGCCGAGCAGCACGGCGTCACGCGCCTCGGCCGCGGTGTTGAGGTGGATGTGCCCCTCGACGAGCCCCGGCAGGATCCACCGCCCGTGCGCGGCGAGCACCTGGGCGCCGTCCGGCACCTCGGTCCGACCCCGCCTGCCCGCCGAGCGGACGACGCCGTCCACGATGACGACCACCGCGTCCTCGGTCACCTCGCCGGTCGCGGGGTCCAGGAGGGTGCCGCCCTCGATGACCAGATCGCCGCCGGCCCGCCGCTCCTCGCGTCCGGTGGCGCTCGCTCGGGGCGCGGCGGCGGTCGCCGCGGCGGTCACGGCCGTGGTCCCGGCGAGCGCGGCGGCACCCGCGAGGACGCCGCGCCGGGTGAGCCGTGAGGAGGGCGGAGGGATGGACTCGACGCACATGGGGCTGCTCCAGGACGGGTTACGGAGGGGACGCGTCCGCAGTTTGTATACCAAGCTGGAGTGGGCCGCAAGGCATGGCAGGGGAATGTGCTGGTTTATCCAGAGCGCCTGAGGGAGCTATGGCCAGCTCCATCGGTTTTGGTATACAGCGAGCTTCGACTCCTAGGAGCCGCTCTCCTCGAAGAGCGACCGCAGCGCCACCGTCTGGCTGTCCCGCACGTGCAGCAGCGTGCTCGCCGCCGCCGTCTCCTCGTCGCCCGCCGCGATCCGGCGGTAGATGAGGTCGTGCTGGGCCCGCATGTGGTCCGGCTCGGCGCGCATGCCGAACAGGAGCTGGAGCTGCCAGCTCAGCTGCTCCATCGTGCGGGCGAGGAGAGGATTGCCGGAGAGGGCCACGATGCCCTCGTGGAACGCCGTGTGCGCGGCCACCTCGCGCGGCCCGTCGTCCACGTCCGACGCCTGCTCGGCCTGGCCCAGCGTCGCCCGCAGCACGGCGAGCCCCGGCGGTTCGTCCGGCGCGCAGACCGCCACCCGGCGCGCGGCGAGCCGGGACGCCTGGACGGCGAGCGGCTCCCACACCTCGTACAGATGCCGCACGTCGACACGCTCCAGGCGGCGCACCCGTACCCCGCTGTGCGGAAGGAGCTCCAGAAGCCCCTCGGCGACCAGCGCGCGCATCGCCTCCCGCACGGGGACGCGCGACATCCGCAGCTCCTCGGCGACCTCACGCTCCACCAGCCGCGCGCCCAGCGGATAGCGGCGGTCCACGATGCGCTGCCGGACGGCCTCGCGCGCCTGGGCGCTCAACGAAACCCGCTCCGTACCGCTCGCCGTACTGCCCGCCACGTGCACCGTCCTCCGTTCGGCCTGCCTGCCGTGGAGGATACGGGGGCGCCGAGGCCGGTGCGGTCAGGTCGCGGCGCGCCGGTCCACGTACTCGAAGACCGCGCCGTCCGGGTGCATCGCGATGAGGTTGCGGCCCGCCGGGGTCGGGACGGGGCCCGCGATGACATGGGCGCCGGACGCGCTCAGAACGGCGTACGCCTCGTCGACGTTCTCCACCGCGATCGTCGCGGAGACCTTCCGGAGGATGTCGATCTCCTCCTTGGGGCCGCTCATCAGCAGAAAGCAGCCGACCGCGGCGACCGACACGCCCCCACGCTCGAAGCGCTGCGCGGGAGCGCCCGCCAGCCGTTCGTAGAAGGCGACCGAGGACTCCAGGTCCTCGACGCAGATACGCAGCGTGGTTCCCAGGATCTCCATACGGGCGAGCCTAGTTGGCCCGGTCGGGAAGCGAGATCGTTTCCGCGGACTTCCCGGCCCCGGAACGCTCCCCTCCCGGATGGGCAGTCCTCAGGCGACCCGGTATTCCTCGACCTCCTCGGTGCGGCGCGGCTCCAGACCGTGCCCGACGCCGCCGCCGGGGCGGACGACGCCGCCCGTCGGGTCGAGGGCGCCGTCGAAGAACATCGACTCGATCCGCACATGGTCGTGGAGCCACTCGATGTGCCGCAGATTCGGTACGCACGCGGCGACCGCGGCATGCGCGTGCGGGGCGCAGCGGGCCGAGACCTCGATGCCGTGCGCCTGCGCGAGTGCCGCGGCGCGCAGCCACTCGGTCAGGCCGCCGCAGCGCGTCGCGTCCAGTTGCAGGCAGTCCACGGACGGCACCATCCGCGCGAAGTACGAGAGGTCGTAGCCGTACGCCCCTGCCGCCACGTCGCAGACCAGCGCGTCCCGCACCAGCGCGAGCCCCCGCAGATCGTCCGAAGGCACCGGCTCCTCGAACCAGCCCACCCCGTGCTCGGCGAAGGCCCGGCCGACCCTGACCGCCTGCTTGCGGGTGTAGCCGCCGCTCGCGTCGACGTACAACTCGGCCTGCGGTCCTATGACGTCACGCGCGGTACGCACCCGCTGCACGTCCCGGGCCGCGGCCCGGCCCCATTCCTCACCGACCTTGATCTTGACGCGGGGTATGCCCTGCCCGTGCACCCAGCCGTTCAACTGGGCCGCCAGATGCGTCTCGTGGTACGTCGTGAAGCCTCCGCTCCCGTAGACGGGGACCTCGTCGCGGGCCGCGCCCAGGAGACGTACGAGCGGAAGTTCCAGGAGGCGCGCCTTCAGGTCCCACAGGGCGATGTCGATCGCCGACACCGCGCACGATGCGGCGCCGGGGCGGCCGGTGTTGCGGACCGCCTTCGTCATCGCCGTGTGCGCGGCGGGGATGTCGAGCGCGTCGAGGCCCGTGACGACCGGGACGAGCTGCTCGCCGATCAGGGCCACGGTGGACGCGGGGGCGTAGGTCCAGCCCGTGCCCGTCGCGCCGCCGGCCGTGATCTCGACGATCACGATGGTCGTGCTCTCCCACGCGAACGTGCCGTCCGCCTCGGGAGCGTCGGCGGGCACCCGGTAGGCGGAGAGGGCAGGGCTTTCGATGGGCACTGAGTCCTTCATCGGGACCGTCCTGGATCACGTGCGGGAGTGGGGGGACCGCGCGGCGGTGCGGCAGCGGCTCTCGCCTCGCACCTGCGGCGGTGTGCCCCGGACGGGTATCCCGAAGCCCGTCGCGCAAACGGCTCGCGCACCCCGGGCCGGACCGGGATCGGGCGGCGTTTGGCCTCGGTCCGCCGGGGCAACCGGGAGGTCCCGCGTGCCGGGGCCGCCGGGAGGCCGTGCGTGCCGGGGGCAGACGGCCGGGGCGACCGGCCGACCGCCACGAACCGAGAGGTGCAAGCCGTCAGTCGTCAGCCGCAAGCCGCACCCGTCAAGCCGAGGAGGACCCGCCATGACCACCACTGAACTCGCCCCGCTCGCCAGGCAGTTGCGGGTCGACTCCGTCCGGGCCGCCGATGCCGCGGGATCGGGCCACCCCACCTCCTCGATGTCCGCGGCCGACCTGATGGCGGTCCTCCTGGGGCGCCACCTGCACTACGACTTCGACCGGCCCGACCACCCGGGCAACGACCGCTTCATCCTCTCCAAAGGACATGCGTCGCCCCTCCTGTACGCGGCGTACAAGGCGGCGGGCGTGGTCAGCGACAGCGAGTTGCTGACGTTCCGCACCCGGGACAGCCGCCTGGAGGGGCATCCGACACCCCGCCGCATCCCGTGGGTCGAGACCGCCACGGGCTCCCTCGGGCAGGGCCTTCCGGTCGGCGTCGGCATGGCCCTCTCGGGCAAGCGGCTCGACCGGATCCCCTATCGCGTCTGGGTGCTGTGCGGCGACAGCGAGCTGGCGGAGGGCTCGGTGTGGGAGGCGGTCGAGCACGCCGGGTACGAGCACCTGGACAACCTGACCGCCATCGTCGACGTCAACCGCCTCGGGCAGCGCGGTCCCACCCGCCACGGCTGGGATCTCGACGCCTACACCCGCCGCTTCGCCGCCTTCGGCTGGCACGTCGTCGAGGTCGACGGCCACGATCTGGACGCGGTCGACCTCGCCTTCCAGGAGGCCCGCTCCACCACCCGGCAGCCCACGGCCATCATCGCCCGCACCGTCAAGGGCAAGGGCGTCGCCGCCGTCGAGGACCGCGAGGGGCTGCACGGCAAACCGCTGCCGGAGGCCGAAGCGGCGATCGAGGAGCTGGGCGGCGTACACGACGTCCGCGTCGAGGTGCGCAAGCCCGGCGCCGCGCGGGCGCTGCACGCGACGCGCACCGGCCATCTGGAGCTGCCGCGCCACGAGGTGGGCGACCTGGTCGCCACCCGCACCGCCTACGGTCAGGCGCTCGCCGCGCTCGGCACCGCGCGCGGCGACATCGTGGCCCTGGACGGGGAGGTCGGCGACTCCACGCGGACCGAGTACTTCGCCAAGGAGCACCCCGAACGCCACTTCGAGTGCTACATCGCCGAACAGCAACTCGTCGCGGCGGCAGTGGGGTTGGCGGCCCGCGGATGGGTCCCGTACGCGTCGACGTTCGCCGCCTTCCTCACCCGCGCCCACGACTTCATCCGCATGGCGGCGATCAGCGGCGCGGGCGTCAACCTCGTCGGCTCGCACGCGGGCGTCGCGATCGGCCAGGACGGGCCCTCCCAGATGGGCCTAGAAGACCTCGCGATGTTCCGCTCCGTGCACGGCTCGACGGTCCTGTACCCGTGCGACGCCAACCAGACGGGGAAGCTCGTCGCGCAGATGGCGGGCCTCGACAACGTGCGGTACCTGCGTACGTCGCGTGGGGACCTGCCCGTCATCTACGGGCCCGGGGAGGAGTTCCCCGTCGGCGGCTCCAAGGTCCTGCGCTCGTCCGACGCCGACCGGCTCACGCTGGTCGCCGCGGGCGTGACCGTGCACGAGGCGCTGACCGCGGCCGATTTCCTGGACCGCGAGGGCATCCAGGTGCGGGTCGTCGACCTGTACTCGGTCAAGCCCGTCGACCGCGCCACCCTGCGCGAAGCCGCCGAGCGCACCGGCTGTCTGCTCACCGTCGAGGACCACCGGCCGGAGGGCGGCATCGGTGACGCCGTCGTCGAGGCGTTCAGCGACGGGGGCCCGGTGCCCCGCATGGTGCGGCTCGCGGTGAACACGATGCCGGGCTCGGCGTCCCCCGCCGAGCAGCTGCACGCGGCCGGCATCGACGCCGAGTCCATCGCGGCGGCGGCGCGGCTGCTGGTGGAGCAGGCGGTGGTGCGGTGAGGCCGCCCGTCAGCGCTTCCCGGGCTCCATGGCCCGCGCCCTGAACCAGGAGTTGGCCGTGGGCCCGAACATCAGGACCGTCGCCGTGAGCACCGCGCTCAGATGCAGTACGCGGCTCGCGCCGAACAGGACGTCCACCGCCCCCAGATCCCGGAAGGCGTCCCCCACGGGGTGGTCGGCCAGCCACCGGAGGGGCTCGATCACCAGGGAGAGCGTGCCGAAGACACCGAGCCCCACGGCGAGCGTCAGGCGGGCCCAGTTCCTGCCGCGGCGGAGCTGGACGGCGACCAGGACGGCCGCCGAGAACACCGTCATCCGCAGCAGCAGACCGCCCGCGATCTCCCCGGCGGACGTATCGCCCTCGGACATCAGACGGCCGACCATCAGCACCGTCTCGAAGAAGCCCGCCACGACCGCGGTGATCCAGAGCGCGAACGCGGCGTGGACGGGCGGCGGGGGAGCCGCGGGTTCCCTGCCGCTGGGCCGGGGGACGGGGAAGGGATGCCGGCTTTCCGGCGGTTCCGGCTCGGAGTGCCCGGGATGTCTCTGCGTTCCGTTCGCCATGGTGCGCCTCGCTCACTCCGGTCCGACCTGAACCGTCTCCCTGAATCCTTCCTGCGCACGCCGCCCGCGGCACGCCCGCAGGCCCCCGTCCTCAGGTGTTGTCAACACCCCTGCGCAGCATGAAAGGAACCCCACGTGACGTGCGGTACGAGAGTGGAGGAGAGGGAGCGGTGAGCACGTACATCTACGGCATCGTCCCGAGCCCGCAGCCGGACCCGCCGCATCTGCAGGACGGCCCGAGAGGTACGAGCGGCATCGACGGCATCGACGGCATGGCCGGTATCGGTGAACCGCCCCTCCCCGTCAGGATCGTGCGGCGCGGAGCGCTCGCCGCGCTGGTCAGTGACGCCCCCGCGGACCTGGAGCCCCACCAGCAGCGAGACCTGCTCGCGCACCAGAACGTCCTGGTCGAGGCGGGCGCGCGGGGCTCCGTGCTCCCGATGCGCTTCGGCAGCCTCGCGTCCGACGACGAGGCGGTCCTGGCAGTCCTGGCGCAGCACGCCGACCACTACGCGGAGCGGCTGCGCGCGCTGGAACGCAGGGTCGAATACAGCGTGCGGGCCTCCCACAACGAGCGCGCCGTCCTGCACCAGATCCTCGCGGAGAATCCGGAGCTGCGCGCCATGGTCGACGCCGACCAGCTCGCCGGGTGCGGCGGCGGCCACGAGCAGCGGCTGCGGCTCGACGAGAGGGTCGCCGCGACCATAAGGGCGAGGGAGTCGAGCGACGCCGATCATGTGCGGCGCGCCCTGGAGGCGACCACCGAAGCGGTCCGCGCGGGGCCCGAGGGGACGGGCTGGCCGGCCGACCTCTCCTTCCTCGTGCACCGCGACACGGCCGTGGGCTTCCTGTCCGCGATCGCCGAACTGCGCGCGGACCAGACCCACTTGGACCTACGGGTACGCGGCCCGCTGCCGCCGTACAGCTTCGTCGACGAGTAAGGAGTGCAGGACGTGCAGGACGTGCAGGACGTGAGCGTCCGGGGGCGACGGCGCGCGGGGCGCCCCGTCACTTGCGGCAGAGGATCTCTCCGTGCAGCACGGCGAACCAGCCGTCGTCCCGCGTGCCCCACTCCCGCCACGCGTCGGCGAAGGACCGCAGTTCACCGGCGTCGGTGTGCCCGCCCTCGACGGCGAGTCCCGCATAGCCGGAGGCGACCGTGCGGTCCGCCCAGAGCCCGCTCCACCAGGCGCGCTCCCGCGCCGAGCTGTAGCACCAGGTGCTCGCGCTCGCGGTGACGTCGTCGAAACCGGCCTCCAGGGCCCAGGACTTGAGGAGACGTCCGGCATCCGGCTCGCCGCCGTTGGCGCGGGCCACCCGCCGGTACAGGTCCAGCCAGCCGTCCATGGCGGGGGAGTTCGGATACCAGGTCATCGCCTCGTAGTCCGCGTCGCGGGCGGCGACGATGCCGCCGGGCGCGCAGACCCGCCGCATCTCGCTGAGGGCGCGCACCGGGTCACCGACGTGCTGGAGCACCTGATGCGCGTGGACCACGCAGAAGGAGTCGTCGGGGTAGTCCAGGGCGTGCACGTCGGCGACGGCGAACTCCACGTTCGTGAGGCCGCGCTCGTCCGCCGTCGCACGGGCGCGGTCCAGGATGCCCGGCGCGTGGTCGACGCCCGTGACATGGCCGTCGGGCACGAGCGCGGCCAGGTCGGCGGTGATGGTGCCGGGACCGCAGCCGATGTCCAGGATCCGCATGTGCGGCTTCACCGAACCGACGAGGTAGGCGGCCGAGTTGGCGGCGGTCCGCCAGGTGTGGGAGCGCAGCACGGACTCGTGGTGTCCGTGCGTGTAGACGGCGGTCTCCTCCGGCATGACGGGAACTCCTTCACGTTCGCTGCCGCTCGCTGCGGTGGATCGAACGGTACGCCGCCATGTCGAATAATGAGACCCGCGTATCACTATGTGGTCAGCAGGGTGGAGGCGGCCGGGGGCGGTGAAACGCATTTGCGGCAACCCGCGCCCCCCACGGACAATCCCCGCATGGGACATCTAGAAGCCGCGCACATCGAGTACTACCTGCCGGACGGCCGAGCCCTGCTCGGCGATGTCTCCTTCCGTGTCGGCGAGGGCGCCATCGTGGCCCTCGTCGGGGCGAACGGCGCGGGCAAGACCACCCTGCTCCGCCTGATCTCGGGCGAGATCCAGCCGCACGGCGGCACCGTCACCGTCAGCGGCGGTCTCGGCGTCATGCCGCAGTTCGTGGGCTCGGTCCGCGACGAGACGACCGTGCGCGACCTGCTCGTCTCCGTGTCGAACGCGCGCATCCGCGAGACCGCCGAGGCCGTGGACGTCGCCGAGCACCTGATCATGACCGTCGACGACGAGTCCGCCCAGCTCCAGTACGCCCAGGCGCTCTCCGACTGGGCAGAGGCGCACGGCTACGAGGCCGAGACGCTCTGGGACATGTGCACCACCGCCGCGCTGGGCATCCCGTACGACAAGGCGCAGTTCCGCGAGGTCCGCACCCTCTCCGGCGGCGAGCAGAAGCGCCTGGTGCTCGAAGCCCTGCTGCGCGGCGGCGACGAGGTCCTGCTCCTGGACGAGCCGGACAACTATCTCGACGTACCCGGAAAGCGCTGGCTGGAGGAGCGCCTGAGGGAGACGCGCAAGACCGTCCTGTTCGTGTCGCACGACCGCGAGCTCCTCGCCCGCGCCGCCGAGAAGATCGTCAGCGTCGAGCCGGGGCCCGCGGGCGCCGACGCCTGGGTGCACGGCGGCGGCTTCGCCACCTTCCACGAAGCGCGGCGCGAGCGGTTCGCGCGCTTCGAGGAGCTGCGCAGGCGCTGGGACGAGAAGCACGCCCAGCTGAAGAAGCTCGTGCTCAGCCTGCGCCAGGCCGCGTCGATCAGCCATGAGCTCGCCTCGCGGTACGCCGCCGCGCAGACCCGGCTCCGCAAGTTCGAGGAGGCGGGGCCGCCGCCCGAGCCGCCGCGCGAGCAGGACATCACCATGCGGCTGCAGGGCGGGCGGACCGGCATCCGCGCGATCACCTGCGAGGGCCTTGAGCTGACCGGCCTGATGAAGCCCTTCGACATCGAGGTCTTCTACGGCGAGCGCGTCGCCGTCCTCGGCTCGAACGGCTCGGGCAAGTCGCACTTCCTGCGCCTCCTCGCGGGCGGCGACGTCGCGCACACCGGTCAGTGGAAGCTCGGCGCGCGGGTCGTGGCGGGCCACTTCGCGCAGACCCACGCCCACCCCGAGCTCTTCGGCCGCACGCTCCTCGACATCCTGTGGCGCGAGCACGCCCAGGCCAAGGGCCCCGCCATGTCGCGCCTTCGCCGGTACGAGCTCACCGGCCAGGCCGAGCAGCGCTTCGAGCGGCTCTCGGGCGGCCAGCAGGCGCGCTTCCAGATCCTGCTCCTGGAGCTGGAGGGCTCCACCGCCCTCCTGCTCGACGAGCCCACCGACAACCTCGACCTGGAGTCGGCCGAGGCGCTCCAGGAAGGTCTCGAGGCGTACGAGGGCACGGTGCTCGCGGTGACGCACGACCGCTGGTTCGCCCGTTCCTTCGACCGCTACCTCGTCTTCGGCAGCGACGGCCTGGTGCGCGAGACGCCGGAGCCCGTCTGGGACGAGCGACGGGTGGAGCGGAAGCGCTAGCGCCTGGAGCCTCCAGGAGGACAATGGCGGGTATGGCAGACACGACTGGCACCGCGGGCCCGTCCGAGCTGGACGACCGTCAGCTCCTCGACCGGCACGCCGCGGCCCTGGACCTGTTCACCGACCGGGTGCACGCGATCGGGGCCGATCAGTGGGACGCCCCGACGCCGTGCGCCGACTGGTCCGTGCACGACCTCGTCGACCACCTCAACACCGAGCAGCTGTGGGTGCCCCCGCTGGTCCGCGACGGCGCCACCATCGCCTCCGTCGGCGACGCCTTCGACGGTGATCTGCTCGGCCCCGACCCGGTGGCCTCCTGGGACACGGCGTCCGCCGCCGCCCAGGAGGCGTTCCGTGCGCCCGGCGCCCTCTACCGCACGGTCCACCTCTCCTTCGGCGACACCGCGGCGGACTTCTACTGCGGGCAGATGATCACTGACCTCGTGGTGCACGCCTGGGACCTCTCCCGCGCGATCGGCGCGGACGAAACGCTCCCGGATGACCTCGTGGCCTTCTCGCTGGGGGAAATCACGCCGTACGCTGCGGACTTGGCGAAGAGCGGCCTCTTCGCCCCCGCGGTCGAACCACCGCGGGACGCCGACGCGCAGACGAGACTGCTGAGTCTGCTGGGGCGCCGGGTGTAGCCGCGAAGAGCGCGAGTGGGACGGGGAGCGGGTGAGTCACGCGTGAGCGCCGAGACGCTGAGGACGTCCTTCAGGACCGAGGACGTGGACGAGGCGCGGCAGATGATCGGTGACGCGTTCTACAGCAATTTCATGGACGTCATCGACGAGCCGCGCAGCTTCCGGGCCGAGTTCGACATCGGGCAGTTGGGTGCGCTCACCGTCGGCGAGCTGAGCTGCGGCGCCGATGTGCGCATGCGGCTCGGCGAACTGGGCGCCTACCACGTGAACATACTGCTCGGCGGGCAGATGCACTTCCGGCAGGGGCGCACGGACACCGTCGCGACGGCGGACCGTGCCGGGGTGTTCCAGCCCGTCGGCGACACCGTGGTGGAGCGGTGGACCGGCGACTGCCGGGTCATCGCGGTGAAGATGGACCGCGAGGCGCTGGACCGGCGCTTGGAGCAGCTCATCGGCAGGCCCGTCCGCGCCCCGCTGACGCTCGCCCCCGAGCTCGATACCACCCGCGGCCCCGGCCGCAGTTGGGCCCGGCTGGTCACGACGGTCGTCGAGGACCTGCGCGAGGAGTCGGCGGCGGCGCAGACACAGACACCCTTCTACGTGTCGCCGCTGGTCGCGGCGCCGCTCCAGGAGGCGATCCTGAACGGGCTGCTGCTGTCGGTGGAGCATCCCTTCCGCGACGAACTCACCGCGCCGATCAGCAAGTTGCGCCCGGCGCCGGTGAAGCGCGCGATGGACGCCGTCCTGGAGCGGCCCGAGCATCCGTTTACCCCGGCCGGGCTCGCCGCCGAGGCGCGGGTCGGGGTGCGCTGGCTCCAGGAGGCGTTCCGCCGCTACGTGGGCATGTCGCCCATGGCGTACGTAAGGGACGTGCGGCTGATCCGCGTACGGGACGAACTGCGGGCGGCGGAACCCGGCGAGATCAGCGTGAGCGAGGTGGCGCACCGGTGGGGCTTCAGCCACCTGGGGAGGTTCGCCGAGCAGTACCACGCCCGGTTCGGGGAGCTGCCGTCCCGGACCCTGCGGAGCTGAGGCCGCCGGCCGTGCGTTATCCGGACAGTGGCCGCGCTCAGCGGATCGTGACCGCGGGGCAACTGACCTATCGTTTTCTCTGTCACCGGTTGGGCCGGTCGCTGCCCACGGGTCCATAACCCGCCCCAGGGGCACGGCCGTGACGGACCGCCGGGGATGATCCGGCCCGGCCTCAGGCCGGGCCGGGCCCGCACCCGCGGGTCCGGTCGCTCCCCCCCCCGTGCAACCGGACCCGCTCCCTCAAGGCTGGGCCAGGACCCCGCCCGGCCGAGGGCCGGGTCAGCGGCATGCGCTGGGGCGGGAGCGATTGGGTCGCACCTGGGCTTCGCAATGCAGGACGCCGCGTTCTCCAGCATCAGGCTGACCGCCGACGCCACCTCGTCGTCCGGCGCGACCATCACCGGGTTCGGGGTACAGATGGCCTGCGCGCTGACGGTGAGCGGATCGGCGCCGTCGGCGACGGCCCGCAGCGTGATGTCCCGGTCGGTGAGCACGCCGACCAGACGGCCGTCCGTGGCCACCAGGACATGACCGATGTCCTGCGCGCGCATCAGCCGCGCCGCTTCCACCAGTGAGGCATCGGGGCCCACCGCCATGACCCCCGGCGTCATGACGTCCCTTACGACAACAGGCATGGTTGCGGCCCTTCCTGTGGGGGTGAGTGGTCCCGCCGCAGTACCCATGTGGCGCCGGTCCATGCGGGTTTGCCCGCAGGAAGCGGGGGGACCCGGCCGAAGCCGCCCCCACGGCACCCGTGTGTTTGTGCCCGGGGCCCCGGGGCAGGCGAAGTAGACAGTGCTTCGGACCGGAGGCACGTCCGTGGGAGCCATCGCGCTCGCCCCGGGTGTGCTCCGCAGCGACTGCGCGCGCCTCCCACGGTGACCCCTCAACCCAAGGCACCCCCCAAGGGAGTTGCGACGCATCATGCGATCCGACGCGCGACAGACGAAGCGCCATCCGCACGACGACGCCCCCGACACGGCAGCCGCTTTCCGCAGGCTGACCGAGATGCCTCACGGTCCCGAACGCGACGTGCTGCGCCAGGAGTTGGTCAAGGCCTGGCTGCCGATGGCCGAACGGCTCGCCGGCCGGTTCCGCAACCGCGGCGAAGCCCTCGACGACCTGCGTCAGGTCGCGGCCCTCGGCCTGGTCAAGGCCGTCGACCGGTACGACCCCGAGCGCGGCAGTGCCTTCGAGAGCTATGCCGTGCCGACCGTCACCGGCGAGATCAAGCGCCACTTCCGTGACCACATGTGGACCCTCCATGTGCCGCGCCGGGTACAGGACCTGCGCAACCGGGTGCGGTTCGCCCGCCAGGACCTGACGCAGACCGTCCCGGGGCGCGCGCCGACCCTCGCCGAGATCGCCGACAAGGCGCAGCTGTCCCTGGAGGACGCGGCCGCCGGCCTGGAGGCGCTCGACAGCTTCACCGCGCTCTCCCTGGACGCCGAACTGCCGGGCAGCGAGGACGGCTACGCGCTGCGGGACGCGCTGGGCGCACCCGATCCCGCGCTCGACGTCGTTATCGACCGCGAGGCCGTCAAGCCGCGGATCGCCGCGCTGCCCGAACGGGAGCGCGACATCCTCTACATGCGGTTCTTCGGCGACATGACGCAGAGCCGCATCGCCGAACAGCTCGGCATCTCCCAGATGCACGTCTCGCGCCTGCTCAGCCGCTGCTGCGACCGGCTGCGCGACCAGGTCATGCAGGACGCCGCCTGATCCCTGGCAGCAGTCCCCGGGGCCAGTCCCTGGCCGCCCGGTCCCGGGGCATGGCCGGCGCGATGTGGCCCGACATCGCGCCGACCGCCTGCGCCGCGCCATCGAGCAGGCGAGCCGCGCCCCAGGACGGGGGCGCCGGAGCGTCCGAGAGCTGGCGGGACTGGCCGCCGAAGAAGCCTGACCGGCCCGTCCCGGATGAAGGTTGATCGCCCCGTCCCGGAGAGAAACCACTCGGCCGGCAGGCCCCCGCGCGCGCTGAGCGGCCCGTCGCGTTTCGATGGGTCCATGCGGATGGAACCCGAAGGCCGTGGCCCTGTCCGGTACGGGCCTCCCCTGCCGGAGCCGGGCCTCCCCGTCCTGCCCGAGCTCTCCGCTGTGCTCGCCGGCGCGGCGGGCCGCGCCCACGCCGAACCGCCCGGCGGCAGCCCCGCCCTCCTGGACGCCGCGAGCGGCTACTGGGCCCGGCGAAGTCTCCCGGTGGAGCGGGGCCAGGTGGTCGCCGCGCCCGGAGCCGCGCCCCTGCTGCTCGCGCTGACCGCCGCGCTCGGCGGCGGCGACGTCCTGCTCCCGCGCCCCTGCCCCGCCTGGTGGGCGCCGCAGGTGCGGCTGCTCGGCCGGTCGGTCTACCACGTGCCGACGCCCGCCGAATGCGGTGGCGTCCCCGATCCGTACGCCCTCCTGGAGACCGTCCGCCGTATCCGTGCCGAGGGCGGCACCCCGCGCCTGCTCGTGCTCTCCGTCGCCGACGACCCGACCGCCACCGTGCCGCCGCCCGAGCTGCTGCACGAGGCCGTCGAGGCGGCCACCGACGAAGGGCTGCACGTCGTCAGCGACGAGACCTGGCGCGACACCCTGCACCGGCCGCACGACACCGTGCTCATCGGCCCCGCCGAGATGGATCCCGAACGGGTGACGGTCCTCACCGATCTCTCCGGAGCGTTCCTGCCGCCCGGCTGGCCCGCGGCGGTCGCCCGGTTCCCGGCCGGTGCGCGTGGCGCCGCGCTGCGGGCCCGCACCCTGGACGTCCTCACCGCGCTCGGGGCGTGCGTCGCGGCGCCGGTCGGGGCGGCGGCGTCGTACGCCCTGGGGGAGCCGGACGAGGTGACCGACCGCCTCGCCCGCGCGACCCGCCTGCACGCGCGCGTGGCCGCCGCCGCTCAGCGCGCGGTCCTCGCGGCGGGCGCGCTCGCCAGGCCGCCGCGGGCGGGCCGCCACCTCTACGTGGACCTCGGTCCGCTCCGCCCGGCCCTCGCCGCGCGAGGCGTCGCAGACGCGCAGGACCTGGAGGACTTCCTCGGCGAACGCCTCGCCATGCCCGCACCCGGCGGCCACCGTTTCGGCGACGAGCTGGGGGCGCTGCGCGTACGCCTGTCCACGGGACCGCTGCTCGGATCGACCCGGCAGGAGCGGATGGCGTCGCTCACCGCACCGGACGCGCTGGAACTGCCGCACGTGGAACAGGCGTTGGACATGCTCGGGTCGGCCTTCGACGATCTCCGCGCGGCAGCACAGCGCATGCGGCGGGACGCCTAGGAGGACGACGCCGTACGCCTGAGCCTGCGCCACACCGCCGGCGCCGCGCTGATCACCACCGTCAGACCGACCGCCACCGCCACGCCCTGCCACGGCTCCGCGAAGAGCGAGCCGCCGAGGATGCCGATCAACTGGTACGTCACGGCCCAGGCGAGGCACGCGGGCACGTCCCCGCGGGCGAACTCGCGCAGCGGCATCTTCGCCATCAGGCAGGCCAGCATCACCGGAATGCGCCCGGCGGGCACGAGCCGGGAGAGGACCAGGACCAGGACCCCGTGGTCGGCGAGCTTCTCCTGCGCCTGCGCGAGACGCTCCTCGGGCGCCCGGTCACGGATCGCCGCGAGCCAGCGCGAGCCGTTCTTCGAATGCATCCCGCGCCGCCCGAGCCAGTACAGCGCCATGTCCCCGAGGAACGCGGCGAACGCCGCGACCCCGAACACCACCAGCAGCGCGAGCGGCGACTCCTGGTGGAAGGCCACCACGGCGGCCGAGCTGACCAGGGCGCCCGTCGGCACCACGGGCACCAGCGCGCCGACCACGACGAGCAGGAACAACGACGGATAGCCGACCGCCTGCTGGGTGGACGCGGGCGTCACCTGGACCGCCAAGGACAGGATCACTGAGAGTCTCCCTCGGCGACCTCGGGCCGCACGCTCTCGCCGTGCCCCAGGCGGTGCACCGCCACATCGGGCGCGAGCCGCGCCGCCTGGCGCACGAACTCCTCGCCCGGCGTGTGGAATTCATGCGGCCGTACGGCGTCCATGCCGATCGGCCAGTACGTCCCGTAATGCACCGGTACCGCACTGCGCGGCGCGATCCTCGCCAGCGCCTGTGCCGCGCGCGCCGCGTCGAGGTGACCATGGCCGAGATACGGCCCCCAGCCGCCGACCGGAAGCAGCGCCACGTCGACCTCTCCCACCTCGTCGGCCATCGAGTCGAAGAGCCCGGTGTCCCCGGCGAAGTACGTCCGCGCCTCACCCCGCACCACGAACCCCAGGGCGGGCGTGCCGTGCGGCCCGACGGGCAGCCGCCGCCCGTCGTGCTTCGCCGTCACCACGCGTACGACGAGGTCACCCACCCGCACTTCGTCACCCGGCACGACTTCGATGAGACGCAGGTGGGAGAGCTTGCGCGCCAGCCCCGGAACGCTCCGGCGCGCACCGCGCGGCAGCAGGACGCGGGTGCCGGGAGCGATCCGCGCGAGCGAGGGCGGATGCAGATGATCGGCGTGCAGATGCGAGAGGAGCACGGCGTCGGCGACGGCCGCCTCGGGCGGCGGAAGCGCGCCCCTGCGCCGGCGCAGATGGGCGAGACGGGTGGCGAACAGCGGGTCGGTGAGCACCCGGAGCCCCGAATCCTCGACCGTGCAGGTGGCATGACCCCACCAGGTGATCTCCACCGGCACTTCCGGTTCCTCCTTCGCGCGACTGTCTACGAGCCTACGGCCAGGAGTAGGGTCTTCGGCTGACGCCAGTGGTGAGGACGCCGGAGGTGAGGGGGACGCGATGGGAGAGGCCGCGAGCGTGACAGTGCTGCGGGTCGCCGCGATCGCCAGCCTGACACCGCTGGAGGAACTGGACGCCGACCCCTTCCTGGTCGACTCCCGCAGCCAGCACGCGATGTGCGCGCGGTGGGCCGCCGCCCGGGGCTACGTCATCACCCGGGAGCTCGTCGTCCGGGGTATCGCCGCCGACCACGCCGTGCTCTGGGCGGACGTGGACGAGGGACTCGTGGACCTGTTCGTCGTGCCCAGCCGCCGGGTCCTGGACCGCGCGCTGCGTTCGCCGGACGAGTTCACCGCGGAGTGCGGGCGGCGCGGGGTGCGGATCGAGACGGCGGGGCTCGCCGAACCCTCGTACGACGCGGTGATGAAGGCCCATGTCCACCGGCGGTTGTCCATGCCGACCGCGGGCTATGACGGCCGCTGACCCGGCCCCGACCACCGACCCGTTCACCCTGTGACACGCTGGTGTCCGGATCTGTCATGAAACGTGAGGCGGCGGGCGTGGGGCGAGGGCGATGGAGGGCGGTCGGCAGCGCCCTGTGGCGCTCCGTCGCGGTGTGGCTCGTCAGTACGCTCACCATGCTCGCGATGGCCGGGATCCTGCCCGACTTCCAGCTCCAGGCCGACGACGGTGACACCGCCACCCGCATCGCCGTCACCGCCGCCCTCGGCGCCGGCGCCTTCGGACTGCTCTCCTCGCTGGTGTGGCCGCTGCTCGTGCGGGCGCTGCTGCTCGTGCCCGCGCTCGTCCTCGGTCTTCTCGCCTTCTTCCTCAACGGGTCGCTGCTCCTGCTCGCCCTGAGACTGATCCCCGACGGCCGCGGCGACGCCAACCCGGAGACCGCCGTCGTGGTCGCCGCCGTCATGTCGGCCGTCGCCTCCGCGACCGGCGGCGCCCTCGCCGTCCGCGACGACGACGCCTACCGCCGCCGTCTCTACCGCCTCGCCGACCGCAGACGCCGCCGCCGTGCCGAAGGACAGTCGGGCCCCGTCCCGCCCGGCACGGTCTTCATCCAGCTCGACGGCGTCGGCCACGACGTCCTGCGCGGCGCCGCCGAGAAGGGCCTCATGCCGACCGTCGCGGGCTGGGCGGGGCAGGGCGGCGAGGCCAGCCACCGCCTCACCCCCTGGCGCACCGACTGGTCGAGCCAGACCGGGGCGAGCCAGCTCGGCATCCTGCACGGCTCGAACCACGACGTCCCCGCCTTCCGCTGGTACGAGAAGGACACCGGCGAGGTCATGGTCTCCAACCGGCCCGCGTCCGCCGCCGAACTCCAGCGCCGCGCCATCGAACGCACCGGCGACGCCGGCCTGCTCACCCTGGACGGCGCGAGCCGCGGCAATCTGTTCAGCGGCGGCGCCGAGCAGCTCGCCCTCGTGCTCTCCATGGCCGCGCGGCGCGGCAAGGAGAACCGTTCGCGCGCCGGGTACTTCGCCTACTTCTCCGACCCCGCCAACGCCGTCCGCACCGCCCTGTCCTTCGTCGCCGAGGTCGGCCGCGAGATCGGCGAGTCGACCCGCGCCCGGATCGGGAAGCGGCGCCCGCGCATCGGCCGCGGCGGGCTCTACCCCTTCATCCGCGCCTTCGCGACCGTCGTCGAGCGCGACGTCGTCGTCGCCGCGGTCATCGGGGACATGCTCGCCGGGCGCAGCGCGGTCTACGCCGACCTCGTCGCGTACGACGAAGTGGCCCACCACTCGGGGCCCGTCGGCAGCGACGTGGACAAGGTGCTCCAGCGGCTCGACCGGTCCCTCGCGCTGATCGCGAAGGTCGCCGAACACGCCCCCCGCGCCTACCGCATCGTGGTCCTCTCCGACCACGGCCAGAGCCCCGGCGAGACCTTCCGCGCCCGCTACGGTCTCACCCTCGGCGACCTCGTCAGGGCCGGCTGCGGTCTGCCCGTGCCGCGCAAGGCACGGCGTACGCACAGCGGCGCCGAGGCCCGCTCGGCCGTGCGCGCCGCCCTGCGCCGACCGGTGGAGGAAGGCGCGGGGCAGCACCGCCCGGCCGGTGAGGCGGAGCCCATCGTGCTCGCCTCCGGCAACCTCGGCCTGGTCTCCTTCCCCGACGTCCCGCACCGCATGACCCGCGAGGAGATCGACGAGCGCAACCCGGCGCTGCTGCCCACCCTCGCCAACCACCCGGGCATCGGCTTCCTCCTCGTACGCAGTCGGGAGCGCGGCCCGGTCGTCCTCGGCGCGCGCGGCAGCGAGGTCTACCTCGACGAGGAGCCGGGTGACCTCGGGCCGCTCGCCGACTTCGGGCCGGGGGCCGCCGACGCCGTGCGGCGCACCGACGGCTTTCCGCACGTCGCCGACATCATGGTCAACTCCTGGTACGACCCCCAGGACGGCGAAGTCCTCGCCTTCGAGGAGCAGATCGGCTCGCACGGCGGACTCGGCGGCGCCCAGGTCCACCCCTTCCTCCTGTCACCCCTCGTGCTCTCCGCGCCGGTGGACGAGGGGCACGAACTCGTCGGCGCCGAGCGGGTCCACGAGGTGCTCCGGCGCTGGCTCGGCGAGTATCAGGGACCCGAGATTCCGCTGGTGGGAGGGGTTGCCGAGGCTGCGGACGATTCCCCGCACGAGGGCCGCGGCGGCACAACTCTTACGGCCGCCGACCCTGCCGCGCAGGACAAAACACGCTGATTTTGAGCGGTACCCGCCGTGCCCGACCATGTCTCTCGCCCCGGCGATCCCGGGCGTCCGGCACGATGAGAGGCACCACCCCATGCACGACACCGGAACCGCGCTCACGACGGCTCCGGCCCCCGAACAGGAAGCTCCGGCCCCCGAACGGGAAGACGAGCGCACCGAGCGGCACAGCAGGCACGCCCGCCGCTTCGGCCTCCCCGTCGCCACCTGTCTCGTCATGGGCAACATCATCGGCGGCGGCATCTTCCTCCTCCCGGCCTCCGTCGCCCCCTTCGGGACCATCAGCCTCGTCGCGTTCGGCGTCCTGACCGCGGGCGCGATCGCCCTCGCGCTCGTCTTCGGGCGGCTCGCACGGCGCGACCCGCGCACCGGCGGACCGTACGTCTACGCGCGCGAGGCGTTCGGTGACTTCGCCGGGTTCCTCGCCGCCTGGTCCTACTGGGCCACCACCTGGGTGTCGAACGCCGCGCTGGCCGTCGCCGCCGTCGGCTATCTGGATGTGCTGATACCGGTCAACGACCACAAGTGGACCGCCTGTCTCGCCGCCCTCGTCCTGCAGCTCCTGCCCGCACTCGCGAACCTCGCGGGCACCCGCTACGTCGGCGCGGTCCAACTCGTCGCCACCGTACTGAAGTTCCTGCCGCTGCTCCTCGTCGCGATCGGCGGGCTCTTCTTCTTCGACAGCGCCAACCTCGGGCCCTTCCAGGCGGGCGACGACAGCCCGGTCGGCGCGGTCTCCGCGTCCGCAGCGATCCTGCTCTTCTCCTACCTGGGAGTGGAGTCGGCCGCCGTCAGCGCCGGTGAAGTGCGCGACCCGCGCCGCAACGTCGGGCGCGCCACCATCCTGGGCACGCTCGGCGCCGCCCTCGTCTATCTGCTCGGCACCCTCGCCGTCTTCGGCACCGTCGCCCACGACAAGCTCGTCGGCTCCACCGCGCCGTTCTCGGACGCCGTCAACGCCATGTTCGGCGGCTCCTGGGGTGGCACGGCGGTGGCACTCGCGGCGCTCGTCTCGATGGTCGGCGCCCTCAACGGCTGGACCCTGCTGAGCGCCCAGACTCCGTACGCAGCCGCCAAGGACGGGCTCTTCCCGAGCGCCTTCGGCAAGAAGAAGCGCGGCGTGCCGACCGCGGGCGTCCTGGTCACCGTCGTCCTCGCCTCGCTGCTCACCGTCTACAACTACACGGCCGGATCGAGCGGCGTCTTCGAGTCCCTCGTCCTGATCACCACGTTCACCGCGACCGTGCCCTACCTCCTGGCCACCGCCGCGCAGATCTACTTCCTCGTCTCCGGGCGGGGCGAGCGCGTCGACCGCGGCCGCCTGGTGCGGGACGGCGTCCTCGCGGGCGTCGCGTTCGGGTTCTCCATGTGGCTCGTCGCCGGGTCCGGGTACGCGGCCGTCTACCAGGGCGTCCTGTTCCTCTTCGCGGGCGTGCTCGTGTACGCGTGGATGGCGGCCCGCAAGGAGCGGACCGCCACCCACTGACTACTGCCGCACTGACTGCTGCCCCACCGACCGCTACCTGGCGAGCGGCGCGACCACCCAGCGGCGGGTGGTGAACATGCCGTCGGGCGGGCCGATCTCGATCAGCTTGCGGGCGGCCGGGTAGGCCTCGTTGCCCTCGATCTCGTAGCCGACGTCGAACGTGCCCGGCACGTCCCTGACCTGGGGCTGCTCCTGCGCCTTGGCGCCCTTGCCGCCCTGCTCACCGGCCGTGACGGCGGCGAGCTCGGCGAGCAGCGTCTGCTGGGCCGCGGCGAGGGCCTCGCGCGGGTCGCGTGCCCGCGGCGCGGCGGCCGCCGGCTTGCCGCCCTGGGGCGGCGGCGCGATGTCGGTGCTCGGCTCGCGCGTAGTGCCGGTGCTCTCGCGCGTGGAGATCTGCGCCTGCACGACGGTCCCGTCGTTGTCGAGCGCTACGCGGATCACACCGCGGTCGGGCGTGATGACCGGTACGCCGCCGAAGACCTGGCGGAACGTCACATGGGTCTCCAGGGAGACCGGCTGCCCCAGCTCGGAGCCGTCCTTCGCGCCGGAGTTCTGCATCAGGTCGTGCACGCTGTCGACGACGAGCTCGGCGCCGTCGGCGTGCCGCTCGGCGAACGTGCGCGCCGCCTCGACGGCCTGGTCGGTGGGCAGCTGCCGCAGGTTGCGGTGGTTGGCCTCGGCGAGCTTGACCCACCGGACGGCGTGCGGAGCCGTGGAGACGATCCGGTCGCCGGACGCGGCGCTGAGCACGCCCTGCCGCTCGACCTGGACCTCTTGCAGGGCCGCCGACGGGAAGTCGGCGACGCGGCCCAGCTTGGTGAGCTCCTCGCCCGGGTCGCGCGGCGCGAGCTGGACGATCTGCGGGCTGCTCGGCGCCTGCGTCAGCGGCTCCCTGAGGCTGTCGCGGGCGTTGTACCAGCGCCACGCGTACCAGTTGTCCGGCACGTGCTCGCGGAAGAGGGTCCGCTCGCCGTTCAGCCGGGCCGTGGCCTCGGCCTGGTTGGCGCCGACCGCGGCGACCGAGGGCGCCTGGCCCTTGTAGATGTCCCAGCTCGCGTTCAGCCACGCGTCGGTGAACGTCTGCCCGGCCCGCCACTTCTCCCAGAACTTCTTGCCGTAGTCCGGGCTGTCGATGCTGACGGTCTCGAACCCGAAGATCATGCGGAAGCCGATGTTGGGGCCCGCCCAGGTGCGGATCGGGGAGTGCCCGCCGAGGACCCGCAGCGAGGTGCAGGTCGACCAGAAGATGTAGTTCGCCTTCTCGTTGCCCAGCGCCATCCGGTTGGAGACCGCGTCGCTGCGGCCGTCCCAGACCGCGCCGAGCGGCGCGAAGAAGACGCCGTTGTTGTCCATGCCGCCGTGGCCGGAGTGGTAGACGGCGACCACCGCGTCCATGCCGTAGCGGTCCTGCCAGTTGTCGTACGTCTCTTCGTACGCCCAGACCTGCGCCCCGCCGTCCGCGAACCAGAAGTTGCGGTCGTAGAACTGCTGGAGGTACGCCAGCCACCCGGTGGCGTCGGCGTGCGTGTGGAAGAGAGTGTTCTGGTTGACGAACTTCTGGATGCTGAAGGCACCCCACCAGCCGAACGTCGAGTCGCGGGTGCCGGTGGCTCCCGGCTTGTCCCCTTCCAGCGGGGACGGGCCGCGGTCCGTGAAGTTGATGCGCATGGCGAAACCCCCTGAGTGATCTCCTCGACCGTGCGAGGGGGCCTCAAAGTGTCACCGCAGACGCGCCTTGCACAGTTGCCATTTCGGCCATAGCGACCACGCACCGGGGCTGCCGTACCGCCTCACGAACCCCGGCTCTCCCTGCTGAGGAGCCTGCCGCGGATCTTGTGCAGCCGGGGCATCAGCACGTACACGACCGTGAGGACCACGGCGGCGCTGAGCAGCAGGGTCTGCACCACCAGGGGCAGCTTCGCCAGCCAGGAATGGAGAAGCAGCTCCAGGACGGTGAGGGTCGGGAAGACCGACAGCCAGATCATCAGGGCCATGTGGTGACGGGGCGGGGGCGCGGTCTGCATGAGGTGTCCTTCCGAAATGTCCAACCAACCGTTTGGAGATTGGTGCCGGAAAGCTAACACGCGGCGGGCAGCATCTCCAAACAGTTGGTTGGGTATGCTGGTGCCATGGCCTGGGACACCGCACGCACCCGGCAGGCACTGCTCGACGCCGCCGTGGACGAATTCGCCGAGCACGGCTTCGACGGCGCCCGCATCGACCGCGTGGGGACGCGGGCGGGCGTCAACAAGGAGCGGATCTACCAGTACTTCGGCAACAAGGAGAAGCTCTTCGCGCACGTCCTCGAGACCGAGCTGGACCGCATCGCCACCACCATCCCGGTCACCGTCGAGCAGGCCGCCGACCTCGGTGACTACGCGGGCAGGCTGTACGACTACCACCGCTCCCGTCCCCAGTTCATCCGGCTCCTGCACTGGGAGGGCCTGCGCGACACCGGCGCCCCCGCCCTCAAGGAGCCGGAGCGCACCGCCACCTACGGGTCCAGGGTCGAGGCGATCGCCCAGGCCCAGCGCGACGGCACCCTGGACCCCACGCTCGACCCCAGGGCGCTGTTCTATGCCGTACTGGCCCTCGGCGCCTGGTGGTTCAGCGTTCCCCAGGCGGTCCGGATGGTCTTCGGCGGCGAGCAGTCGCCCCGGACGGAGCGGGACGCGCTGATCGGGCTCGTGCGGCGCCTCGCGGGGCAGGGCGAGCGCTGAGCGGAACCCCAACGGGCCGCGCCCTCTTGGGGCGTCGCCCGGTGGCCGTCCGCCGTTCACCGTCCGTGGGCCGGTCTTCCGCGTACGCCGAGCCAGGGTGTGATCGGATGGGCGCACGGACGTTCCGACACGCATCACGGAACCGCATTGAAGGGATCTACATCGTGGCTACCACGCGCTCCGCGCACACGGTCTGGGAAGGCTCTCTGACGGAGGGCTCGGGCACCGTCACCTTCGACTCCTCCGGGATCGGGGAGCAGGCCGTGTCCTGGCCGTCCCGCGCCGAGCAGGCCAACGGCAAGACCAGCCCCGAAGAGCTGATCGCCGCCGCGCACTCCAGCTGCTTCTCCATGGCGCTCTCGCACGGTCTGACGGGCGCGGGCACCCCGCCCACCCGGCTGACGACCTCCGCCGACGTGACGTTCCAGCCGGGCACCGGCATCACCGGCATCCACCTCACCGTCGAGGGCACCGTGCCGGGTCTCGACGAGGCCGCGTTCACCTCCGCCGCCGAGGACGCCAAGGCGAACTGCCCGGTGAGCCAGGCGCTGACGGGCACGACCATCACGCTGACGGCGAAGCTCGCCTGACGTACGGTTTTCCGCCATTTCCGACGGTGCCGCCGTCCCGCACGGGGCGGCGGCACCGTCATGGGCGGCATTGACAACGCGCCGCTCAAGTTTTGTGATGGAGGTCGAAGTACGCCGGGAAACGGGCTCGCGGTGGAAGGGGACTGGACATGGCACGTGCAGTCGGGATCGACCTCGGTACGACGAACTCGGTGGTGGCCGTCCTGGAGGGCGGTGATCCCACGGTCGTCGCCAACGCGGAGGGAGCGCGCACCACTCCCTCGGTCATCGCCTTCGCGAAGAACGGCGACGTACTCGTCGGAGAAGTCGCCAAGCGGCAGGCGGTGACGAACCTGGACCGCACCGCACGCTCCGTCAAACGGCACATGGGCGAAGGGAGTTGGCGCTTCCCGGAGGACGGGTCCGTGGACGGCACCCGGTACACCGCCCAGGAGCTCTCCGCCCGCGTCCTGCAGAAGCTCAAGCGCGACGCCGAGTCCTATCTGGGCGAGGACGTCACGGACGCGGTCGTCACCGTCCCCGCCTACTTCGACGACACACAGCGCCAGGCCACCAAGGAGGCGGGCGAGATCGCGGGCCTGAAGGTCCTGCGCATCATCAACGAACCGACGGCCGCGGCCCTCGCGTACGGCCTCGACAAGGGCGACGACCAGACGGTCCTCGTCTTCGACCTCGGCGGCGGCACCTTCGACGTCTCGCTCCTGGAGATGGGCGAAGGCGTCATCGAGGTGAAGGCCACCAACGGCGACACGCAGCTGGGCGGCGACGACTGGGACCAGCGCGTCGTCGAGTATCTGGTGCGGCAGTTCAAGAACGGGCACGGGGTGGACCTCGGCAAGGACAAGATGGCGCTGCAACGCCTGCGCGAGGCCGCCGAGAAGGCGAAGATCGAGCTGTCGTCGTCGAGCGAGACGGACATCAACCTGCCCTACGTCACCGCGTCGGCGGAAGGCCCCCTGCACCTGGCGGAGAAGCTGACCCGCGCTCAGTTCCAGGAGCTGACGGCGGACTTGCTTGAGCGCTGCCGCGGCCCCTTCCACCAAGCGGTGAAGGACGCGGGCGTGAAGCTCTCGGCCGTCGACCACGTGATCCTGGTGGGCGGTTCGACGCGGATGCCCGCGGTGACGGACCTGGTCAAGGAACTCACCGGCAGCGAGCCGCACAAGGGGGTCAACCCGGACGAGGTGGTCGCGCTCGGCGCGGCCCTCCAGGCGGGCGTGATCAGGGGCGACGTGAAGGACGTACTGCTCCTGGACGTGACGCCGCTGTCCCTCGGGATCGAGACCAAGGGCGGCATCATGACCAAGCTCATCGAGCGCAACACGACCATTCCCACCCGGCGTTCGGAGACGTTCTCGACCGCCGAGGACAACCAGCCCTCGGTCGGCATCCAGGTCTTCCAGGGCGAGCGGGAGATCGCCGCGTACAACAAGAAGCTCGGCGTCTTCGACCTCACCGGACTGCCCCCGGCGCCGCGTGGCGTCCCCAAGATCGAGGTCACCTTCGACATCGACGCCAACGGCATCATGCACGTCTCCGCCAAGGACGAGGCGACGGGCCGCGAGCAGCGGATGACGGTGACGGGCGGTTCCGCGCTCCCCAAGGACGACATCAACCGCATGGTGCGCGAGGCCGAGGAGCACGCGGAGGAGGACCGCAAGCGGCGCGAGGCCGCGGAGACCCGCAACCAGGCGGAGCAGCTCGTCTACCAGACCGAGCGGTTCCTGCGGGAGAACGAGGAGCGGATCCCCGCCGACACCAAGGCCGAAGTGGAGTCTGCGGCCACGGAGTTGAAGGCCCTCCTGAAGGACAAGGCCGATGACACGGCGGCGCTGCGCGCGGGCGCGGAGAAGCTGGCCTCCGTCAGTCAGCGGATGGGCCAGGCCATGTACGAGACGTCTGCCGGCGGGGGCGCCCAGGAACAGGCGGCTCCCGGAGCCCCGGCCGAGGAGGGCGTGGTCGACGCGGAGATCGTCGACGACGAGAAGCCGGAGGAGGGGAAGGAGAAAGGCACCGACAGCTAGCCGCCTCCCCGGCAGCGGGGGTGGTCAGGACCCCGTCTTCTCCCACCCCCGCCGCTCCGGACGAGGCCCGACCCTGCGCGGGTCCTTGCTCCGGTACACCACGTACGGCCGGAACAGGTACTGCACCGGCGCGCTGAACATGTGCACGAGCCGCGTGAACGGAATCAGCGCGAACAGCGCCATCCCGACCACCGCGTGGATCTGGTAGAGGACCGGAACCCCCGCCATCAGCTCCGTGTCCGGCTGGAGGGTGAACAGGCTGCGCGCCCAAGGGGCGATGGATTCGCGGTAGTTGTAGCCGTCGCCCGACGCGTGCGTCAGCTTGGCCACCATGCCGAGCACGATCGCCGCGAACAGCACGAGGTACATCAGCTTGTCGTTGGCCGTCGTCGCCCGGAACACCGGCGCGTTCGTGCGCCGCCGGTAGAGCAGCAGCAGGATGCCGAGCACCAGGAGGATGCCCGCCGCCGTGCCGCCGTACAGCGAGAGCAGGTGGTACGTGTGCTCCTTCACGCCCAGCTTCTCCGTCCACGACTCCGGGACGAAGAGGCCCACCAGGTGTCCGACGAGCACGAAGAGGATCCCGTAGTGGAACATCGGTGACGCGATGTTCAGGAGCTTGGACTCGTACACCTGGGACGAGCGCGTCGTCCAGCCGAACTTGTCGTAGCGGTAGCGCCACAGGAGGCCCGCCACCAGGAGGACCACGGCCACGTACGGGATCACACCCCACAGCAGCGTTCTCATCAGTGCTCCCCGATCAGTGCGAAGGGTTCAAGGCCGACGTCCTCCCGCGGCGGCCCCGACCGGGCCAGCGCCTGCGCCTCGGCCCGGTCCTTGGGGGAGGGCCCCGGCAGCGTCGCGCACACCGCCTCCAGGACGGGCGCGTACGGCGTACCGAAGTCGGTGAGGGCGAGCCGCAGCAGCTCCAGACCCGGCCTGTGCTCCTCAAGGAGGACGGGACCCGCGTGCGCGGAGAACTCCAGGACCGCGGGCAGGAAGTCCGGCAGCTCCTCGCCGGTGAACTCCATGCCGTGCTCGCGGTAGACCTCCTTGAACCGGACCAGGGCCATCCCGCGCCGCCGTGTGTCGCCGTCGCGCCACCAGCTCAGGTAGAGGCTGTGGCGGTTCTTGAAGTCGAAAACCTGGACGTAGTGCGCGGCCAGCTCGGACGCTCCGGTGGCCGCCGCGTGCGTCAGGAAGCTGTGCAATTGCGGTGCGGCAGCGCTGAGTTGGGGCAGCAGTGCCCGGAACTCCTCGTCCGGGTAGGACAGGCAGTGCGCGGCTGCCTGGTAGAGCACGGCATGGTCGTCGCTCACAGTGTGTCCTTGTCGGTGGCGGAGGGCTGCTCGTCGGCGGTCTGGCGGTCCCGCAGCGCGTGGAAGTTCTCGATGGTCACCAGCGGCAGCTGCTTGCGGCCCGAGTCCTGGCCGAACGGGCCGTCCCCGCCCATCCCCGGACCGTCCTCGAAGTCCAGGCTGCACGAGTCCGGAATCGCCGACTCCTCCAGGCGCTTGGCGTCACCCACCGCGGCGGTCGGGATGACGTAGCGGTCCTCGTACTTGGCGATGGCGAGCAGCCGGTACATCTCCTCGATCTCCTGCCCCGACATGCCCACGGCCTCGGCGACCGAACTGTCGGGCTGGTCACCGAGGTTGATCGCCCGCATGTGCGCCCGCATCGCCGCGAGCTTCTCCAGGGAGGCCCGCACCGGACCCATGTCACCGGCCGTGAAGATCTCCGCCAGGTATTCGAGGGGGATGCGCAGCGTGTCGATCGCGCCGAACAGGTTGTCCAGGTCCTCGCCGTCGTGCCCGGTCTCGCTGAGCGCGTCCACGACCGGCGACAGCGGCGGGATGTACCAGACCATCGGCATCGTCCGGTACTCCGGATGCAGCGGGAGCGCCACCTTGTACTTGCTGATCAGCGCGTGCACGGGGGAGCGGCGGGCCGCCTCGACCCAGTCGTGGCCGATCCCGGCCCGCTCGGCCTCGCGCCGCACCTCGGGGTCCTCCGGATCGAGGAAGACCCCCAACTGGGCCTCGTACAGAGCCGTGTCGTCCTGCACCGAGGCGGCCTCGGTCACTTTGTCGGCGTCGTACAGGATCACACCGAGGTAGCGGAGGCGGCCCACGCACGTCTCCGAGCAGACGGTGGGCAGACCCACCTCCAGGCGCGGATAGCACATCGTGCACTTCTCGGCCTTGCCGGTGCGGTGGTTGAAGTACACCTTCTTGTACGGGCAGCCGGTCACACACTTGCGCCAGCCCCGGCAGCCGTCCTGGTCGACCAGGACGATGCCGTCCTCCTCGCGCTTGTACATCGCGCCCGACGGGCAGGACGCCACGCACGCCGGGTTCAGGCAGTGCTCGCAGATCCGCGGCAGATAGAACATGAAGGTCTGCTCGAAGGCGAACTTCACCTTCTCGGCGGCCTTCTCACGGGTCTTGGCGACCATCGGGTCCAGGTCGCCGTACTCCGTCGCGCCGCCCAGGTTGTCGTCCCAGTTCGACGACCACTCGATCTTCATGGGCTTGCCGCTGATCAGCGAGCGGGGCTCGGCCACCGGGTAGTCGTCGCCCAGTGGGGCGTCGGTGAGGTTCTTGTACTCGTACGTCCAGGGCTCGTAGTAGTCCTTGATCTCCGGCAGCTTGGGGTTGGAGAAGATCTCCAGGAGGGCCTTGAACCGGCCGCCGTTCTTGAGCTTCAGGGCGCCCCGCTTGTTCAGCTCCCAGCCGCCGCGCCACTTCTCCTGGTCCTCGTAGCGGCGCGGATAACCCTGGCCGGGACGGGTCTCCACGTTGTTGAACCAGACGTACTCCATGCCGTCGCGGTTGGTCCACGCCTGCTTGCAGGTGACGGAGCAGGTGTGGCAGCCGATGCACTTGTCGAGATTCATGACCATGGCGATCTGAGCCATCACACGCATCAGTACTGGACCTCCTGGCTGCGGCGGCGGATGACGGTGACTTCGTCGCGCTGGTTCCCCGTCGGGCCCAGGTAGTTGAAGGCCCACGACAACTGGGCGTAGCCGCCGATGAGATGGGACGGCTTGAGGATGAGGCGGGTCAGGGAGTTGTGGATGCCGCCGCGCTTGCCGGTGGTCTCCGTCTTGGGGACGTTCACCGTGCGCTCCTGCGCGTGGTGCATGTAGACCGTGCCGGCCGGCATCCGGTGCGAGACGACCGCTCGCGCGACCACCACGCCGTTGCGGTTGACCGCCTCGATCCAGTCGTTGTCCTTCACGCCGATCGCGTCCGCGTCCTGCGGCGCCATCCAGATGCACTGGCCGCCCCGGGAGAGCGACAGCATGAAGAGGTTGTCCTGGTACTCGGAGTGGATGGACCACTTGTTGTGCGGGGTGAGATAGCGGACCGTCACCTCCTTCTCGCCGTCCGGGCCGAGCCGTGGCTCCCCGAAGAGGCGGTTCATGTCCAGGGGCGGCCGGTAGACGGGCATCGCCTCGCCCAGCTCGTGGATCCAGTCGTGGTCGAGGAAGAAGTGCTGGCGCCCGGTGAGCGTGTGCCAGGGCTTCAGATGCTCGGTGTTGAGCGTGAACGCCGTGTAGCGCCGCCCGCCCGCCTCGCTGCCCGACCACTCGGGCGAGGTGATCACCGGGACGGGGGCCGCCTGCGTATCGGCGTACGTGATGCGCTTGCCCTCGTGCTCGGCCGCCAGGTGCGCCATCTCCTGGCCGGTGCGCTCCTCCAGGGTGTGGAAGCCCTGCGTGGCCAGGCGGCCGTTGGTCGTGCCGGACAGCGCGAGGATCGTGTTCGCCGCCTTCACCGCCGTGTCCAGGGCGGGGCGCCCGTCGGCGGGTCCGCCGCGTACGACGCCGTTGCGCTCGCGCAGCTCGTCGACCTCCTGGTCGGGGCGGAACGCGATGCCCTTCGCGGGCAGCCCCAGCTTCTCCGCGAGCGGGCCGAGCGCCGCGAACTTCGCGCCGATCGCGGTGTAGTCCCGCTCGACCACCGTCAGGCCCGGCATCGTCTTGCCCGGGATCGCCTCGCACTCGCCCTTGCGCCAGTCCAGGACGACACCGCCGGGCTGCGCCGTCTCGCCGGGGGTGTCGTGCTGGAGCGCGGTGGCGACGAGGTCCTTGCGCACGCCGAGGTGGTCCACGGACAGCTCGCTCAGCCGTTCCGCGATCGCCTTGAACGTGTCGAAGTCGGTGCGGGCCTGCCAGGGCGGGTCGACGGCCGGGGTGAAGGAGTGCACGTAGGGGTGCATGTCCGTGGAGGAGAGGTCGTGCTTCTCGTACCAGGTGGCGGCCGGCAGGACCACGTCCGAGAGCAGCGTCGAGGACGTCTGGCGGAAGTCGAGCGAGACGAGCAGGTCGAGCTTGCCCTCGGGGGCCTCGTCGCGCCACGTCACCGTCGAGGGACGCTCGTCGGGCGACGCCTCCTCCGCCCGCAACGAGGAGTGCGTGCCGAGTAGATGCTTGGTGAAGTACTCGGCGCCCTTGGCCGACGAGCCGAGCAGGTTGGCGCGCCACAGGGTCAGGACGCGCGGCCAGTTCTCGGGGGCGTCCGGGTCCTCGCAGGCGAAGTTGAGGGTGCCCGCCTTGAGTTCGTCCACGACGTTGGCGACCGGGTCGCCCGAAGCGCCCGAAGTCTCGCCGAGATCAAGGGAGTTGCGGTCGAAGGTCGGGTAAGAGGGCATCCAGCCGGTGCGCGCCGAGAGGGCCAGGCAGTCGGCGCCCGTCATCCCGGCGAACCGTCCCTCGCCGAGCGGCGAGGCGAGCACGTCCGCCGCGAACTTGTCGTAGCGCCACTGGTCGGTGTTCAGGAACCAGTACGCGGCGCCGATCATCTGCCGCGGCGGCCTGCTCCAGTCGTTGGCGCTGGCGAGCGTCGCCCAGCCGGTCGCCGGGCGGCACTTCTCCTGCCCGACGTAGTGCGCCCAGCCGCCGCCGTTGCGGCCCTGACAGCCGGTGAGCTGGAGCAGGGCCAGGAAGGCGCGGTAGATCGTCTCGGAGTGGAACCAGTGGTTGGTCCCCGCCCCCATGAGGATCATGCAGCGCCCTTGCGACTTCTCGGCGGTCCGCGCGAACTCCCGCGCGATCTTCACGGCCTTCGCGGCCGGGACCGAGGTGTGCGCCTCCTGCCAGGCCGGGGTGCCGGGTGCGTCGGCGTCCTCGTACGAAGAAGGCCACTCGCCCGGAAGACCCTCGCGCCCGACGCCGTACTGCGCGAGCAGCAGGTCGAAGACCGTCGTGACCAGCGGCCCGTCCTGGCCGCCGAGCCGCGTGGCGGGCACCCCGCGGCGCACGATCTCACCGCGGCCCTGGCCGTGCGTGCCGCCCTCGGTGTCGAAGCGGGGGAGCAGCACCTCGATGCCCGTCGCGACCTCGGAGTCGTGCAGGGAGAGCCGCGGCTTGATGTCGCCGAGCTCCAGATTCCACTTGCCCTTGCCGGAGTCGGTCCAGCGAAAGCCCAGCGAGCCGTTCGGTACGGCGGGCTGCCCGGTGTTCTCGTCCAGGACGGCCGTCTTCCAGTCGCCGCCCTCGCCGCTCTGGCCGAGGTCGGTGGCGCGCAGGAACTTGGACGGGACGTACGCGCCGTCGCGCTCGGTCAGCGTCACGAGGAAGGGCAGATCGGTGAACTTGCGCACGTAGTCGGTGAAGAAGTCCGTCTGCCGGTCGACGAAGAACTCCTTGAGGATGACGTGGCCCATCGCGATGGCGAGGGCGCCGTCCGTGCCGGGGTGCGGGTACAGCCACTCGTCGGCGAACTTGGCGTTGTCGGCGTAGTCGGGCGCGACGACCACGACCTTCTGGCCGCGGTAGCGTGCCTCGGCCATCCAGTGCGCGTCCGGCGTGCGCGTCACCGGCACGTTCGAGCCCCACATCATCAGATACGCGGCGTCCCACCAGTCACCCGACTCCGGTACGTCGGTCTGGTCGCCGAACACCTGCGGCGAGGCGACCGGCAGGTCCGCGTACCAGTCGTAGAAGGACAGCATCGGGGCGCCGATCAGCGACATGAAGCGGGCGCCGGCCGCGTGCGACACCATCGACATCGCGGGGATGGGGGAGAACCCCGCGACCCGGTCCGGGCCGTGCGTCTTGATCGTGTGGACGTGCGCGGCCGCGATGATCTCGACGGCCTCGTCCCAGCTCGCCCGCACCAACCCGCCCTTGCCGCGCGCCTGCTGGTACGTCCTGCGCCGCTCCGGATCGCCCTGGATGTCCGCCCAGGCCAGGACCGGGTCACCCAGCCGTGACTTCGCCTCGCGGTACATCTCCAGGAGCACGCCGCGCAGGTAGGGGTAGCGCACGCGGGTCGGCGAGTACGTGTACCAGGAGAAGGCGGCGCCGCGCGGGCAGCCGCGCGGCTCGTACTCGGGGCGGTCGGGGCCCACGGACGGATAGTCGGTCTGCTGGGTCTCCCAGGTGATGATGCCGTCCTTGACGTACACCTTCCAGCGACAGGAGCCCGTGCAGTTCACGCCGTGCGTCGAGTTCACGACTTTGTCGTGGCTCCACCGGTCCCGGTAGAAGGCGTCCGCGTCCCTGCCGCCCACGAGTCCGATGCTGTGCAGGTCGGGGGCGGCGGTGCCGCGGCGGAAGAACTTTCCGGCACGCAGCAGCGCGGCGCCGGGCTCGGTCGTCTCTGTCACCCTTGAGCTCCCTAGGTCTGCCTCTCCACGAACCTAGGTGCGGGGCGGCGGGGGCACACGGCGGCGACGGCCGTACGGGTTGCGGGGCCCGCGGCCCTCCCGGGCGTCCTCCCTTACCCCTGAGGTAATCGACCCGCGCGCGGGGGCCCGGCAGGGTGGTCCTACCGGATCCGGTCCGGCGCACTCCGGCCCGGATCCGGCCTCCCTTTCCCTTCCTCTGCTGGAGGCCGGTTCCTCATGTCGACGTACTCCGCCCACCCGCTCACCGCACTGGCCCGCACGAACGACCCGAAGACGATGCTGCGCCGCTTCCTGGCCCTCGACGCGGTGGTCACCGCCGGGAACGGCCTCGCGTACGCCGCCGTGTCCGGCCCGCTCGGGCGCTTCCTCGGCGTCGACGCGGGGCTGCTGCTCGGCCTCGGCGTCTTCCTCGTGCTGTACGGCGCGGGCGTCGGCTACCTCGCCTCGCGCAAGAGCCCGCCCACGCTGCCCGTGCGGGGGGTGATCGAGGCCAACGCGGTCTGGGCGGTGCTCAGCGTCGTCGCCGTGATCGCCTGGCTTTCGCCCACCACGGCGGGCGCGGTGTGGATCCCGCTCCAGGCGGTGGCCGTCGGCGGTTTCGCCGCCGTGCAGTACGCGGCGCTGCGGGCGCTTCGGTCCTCCTAGCCCTGCCTGGCCCTGCCTAGGCCTGCGGGGGTGTCCCGGCGGCGCGCGCGTCGAAGCGGGTGCGGGCGGCCTCGATCTCGGCGAGGTACTGGTGCGTCCAGGCGCACATGCCGTCGACCGTGGCGAGCAGGCCCACGCCCGCCTCGGTCAGGCGGTACTCGACGCGCGGCGGCACGGTGGCGTACACCGTCCGGTGCACGACGCCGTCGCGCTCCAGGCCACGCAGGGTCTGGGTGAGCATCTTGTGGCTGATGCCGTCCACCGCGGTCCGCAGTTCCGTGAAGCGCAGCGTCCGGTCGGCCAGGGCGTTGATGATCAGCAGCGCCCACTTGTTGGCCACGCCCGCGAAGATCTCGCGGGCCAGGGAGTCGGCGCGCGTCAGGTCCGCGTCGTCGACGTGGCCCTCGGTCTGTTTCCTGCCCATGAGACTCCCCGCCCTACGACGCCGACTGGAGGTACTTGACCGTGGCCGGGTCGGCCGGGAGGAGCGTCTCGATGGCCAGTTCGGCGACCGTCACGTCCATGGGGGTGTTGAACGTCGAGATCGACGAGACGAAGGAGAGCAGCTGCCCGTCGTGCTCGATGCGCAGGGGCAGCGCGAAATAGGGCACGCCGCTCCGCGGCCCGTCGTCCGCGAAGACGTCGACACCGGGATCCTCCACCGGGTACGCCGCCACCTCCTCGTACACCGCGCGCAGCGCGTCGGAGCGCTGGAGAGCGATCTGCCGCTCCATCTGGTGCAGCAGGTGGCCCCGCCACTCACGCAGATTGCGGATCTTGGGGGCGAGGCCCTCCGGATGGAGCGTGAGCCGCATGGCGTTCAGGGGCGGTTGCAGGAGATGTTCGGGGATGCCGTCGAGGATCATGGCGATGCCCTGGTTCGCGGCGATCACGTCGTACGTCGCGTCGACGACCAGGGCGGGGTAGGGCTCGTAGCCCCGCAGGAGCTGTTCGAGGCCCTCGCGCAGGGCGCCCATCGAGGGGTCGTCCATCGGGGTCTCGCGGAAGCGGGGCGCGTAACCGGCCGCCAGGAGCAGCGAGTTGCGCTCCCTCACGGGTACGTCGAGGTGCTCGGCCAGGCGCAGCACGATCTCCTCGCTCGGGCGTGACCTGCCGGTCTCGATGAAGCTGATGTGCCGCGCCGAGGAGTCGGCGCGCAGGGCCAGGTCGAGCTGGCTCACCTTGCGCCGCTCGCGCCAGCCGCGCAGGAGCGGGCCGACGCCGGTGCTTTCCTTGGTGGACGCGGCAGTTGTCATACCCAGACAGTAATCGAAGGCGTACGCGATCGGCCGGGGCCCGTGGCGGGGATTCGCGGTGCGGGCTCCGCGGCGGGTGGCCTGATCAGGGCCTTGCGCGATGCGATGTGGCAGGCTGAGGGATATACGTACACGCGTACCCCACGCGCATGTCATTGGACCTGTCATGGCGCGCGTCGCAGCGCACTCATAGCGCACTCATAACGCACTCATACGGACGGGAAGGGGCGCGGTCATGCCACTCGAACCGCTGTCGCAGAAGGACGTCGAGGAGCGGCTCGCGGAGCTGCCCGGCTGGTCGCTCGAAGGCGGCCGGATCACCCGCTCCTTCCAGCTCGGCTCGCATTTCGCGGCGACCGCGATGGTCGTCCACGTCGCGCAGATCCAGGAGGAGCTGGGCCACCACTCCGAGCTGACCCTCGGCTACAACACCGTCTCCCTGGCCGTGCACACGCACAGCGTGGGCGGCGCCCTCACCACCCTCGACTTCGACTTGGCCCGCAGGGTCGAGGAGCTGGCGGTCGGGCACGGGGCGGTCTGAGCGCCCATGCTGGACTACGGCAAGGAAGCCGACCGCTACGACGCCTCACGCGGCGGTGAACCCCGCGCCGACGCCGCTGCCGCCGCGGTCCTCGGACTCCTGTCTCCGGACGCCGGCACCCTCCTGGACGTAGCCTGCGGCACGGGCCTCGTCACCCGGCGCCTCGCCGGGGCGGGCCTGCGGGTGACCGGGGTCGACTCGGCGCAGAACATGGCACGCATGGCCGCGGGACGACTGCCGGGTGCCATCGTCCTCGGCGACAGCCGCCGACTGCCCTTCCCCGACGCCTCGTTCGACGCGGTGTGCACGGTGTGGCTGCTGCATCTGCTCTCCGGAGGAGACGAAGTGGCCGCGGTCGTCGCCGAGTGCGCCCGGGTGCTGCGGCCCGGCGGCGTCTTCGTCACGACCGTCGACAAGGCCGCCGCGCACGACGTGGGCAGCGACATCGACGCCGTGCTCGCGCCGCGCCCGGTGCGCGTGGCGTCCGACGGAGCCGAGGCGGTCGAGAAGCACGCGGCCGCGCAGGGCCTGACACGGGCGGGCGCGGCCCGGTTCCGCGGCTACGGCCAGGGGCGCACGCCCCGCTCGACGGTCGAGGACATCCACCGGGGCTGGTTCACCCAGGTCCCGCCCGACGGCCCGCAGGCCGCACGGCTGGCGGCAGGCCTGGCCGAACTGCCGGACCAGGAAGTGGCGCGTCCGGACCCACGCTTCACGCTCATGTCGTTCCGCAGCCCGACCGGCCGCCTTTCGCGTGGCGGCGCGGATGGGGACGCCCTCGAACCGTCCTGACCCGGGGCGGAGTTCACGCTAACGGCAGCCTCGCCGCCCGCCCATTGTCTCTGTTTCGCACCCCGCGATTTGCCGAAACCGCAAGCCGACTGGCCAAGGCATCGGCCGGGGCGCAGGCTGGGAACCGCTCCCGGGGACCGCTCGACGGCCCACCCACCAGCGCACCGAAGGCGGCGGCAGAGACGATGGCTCACGACCACGAGCAAGGCCAGGAACGCGGCCACGGGCACGGCCACACCCACGGGCATCACCACGAGGACATCGACTGGGCCACCATGGGCCCGATGCTGGAGCGGAACGCGGAACTCGCCGCCCCGCAGAACCGTGAGATCGCCGCGTGGCTGCACCAGTGGCAGCCGGAGCCGACCCTGATCGCCGACGTGGGCAGCGGCTCCGGCAGCATCTCCTTCCTCCTGGCCGGGATCTTCCCCAAGGCCGAGGTCATCGCGGTGGACCCGGCCCAGCCGCTCCTTGAGCGCGCACGGGCGCGGGCCGCCAGGGAGGGCCTGACGAGCCGGGTCGGCACGCTCCAGGCCGAACTCCCGGAGGGCATCAGCGAGTTGCCCCCGGCCGACCTCCTCTGGATCGGCAGGGCCCTGCACCACGTGGGCGACCAGCAGGCGGCCCTGGCGGCACTGGCGGACCGCCTGGCGCCGGGCGGCGCGATCGCGCTCCTGGAGGGCGGCCTGAACCCCCGGAGCCTGCCCCGCGACATCGGCTTCGGCAGGCCGGGCCTCCAGACCCGCTTCGACCTGGCGGACGAGAAGTGGTTCACGCGCATGCGCGCGGAGCTGCCGGGCGCGAAGGCGGTCACGGAGGACTGGCCCGGCCTCATCACCGAGGCGGGCCTGCGCCACGCGGGCACCCGCTCGTTCCTCCTCGACCTGCCGGCGCCCCTGTCCGACTCCGCCCGCGCCCACCTGGTCACCGAGCTCTCCCGCCGCCGCGAGATGCACGCGGACACCCTCGACGCCGACGACCTGACCACGGTCGACCGCCTCCTGGACGCGAACGACGAGCAGAGCCTGCACCACAGGCCCGATGTGTTCCTGCTGTCGGCGCAGACGGTGCATGTGGGGGTCAAGGGTTAGTCCCGCCCTCGGCTGCACGGGCTCCCGGCTCCGCGTGCGACCGTGCCAGGGGCGGACTCAGCAGGTCACAGTGGCGTACGTATCTGTCAACTACCACGTATGGATGGGTGTGTTGACGCTACGTTTGCCGCATCGACCGAAGGAGCGAGGCACCCCGTGAACGAACTGATGCGCTGGGAGTCCGACGAGGGGCCCGTCGTCGTCGAGGTGGATTCCAAGGACCCCGGCTTCAGGTCGGTCGCGCGCGGGGACGGCGGGGAGATCCACGATGTTCAGGGCCGGTTCGAGTCGGCGCTCGACAACGTGCGCGGCGCGGCGATGTCCGCCCTGCACACCTTCCGTACGACGGCCCTGAACCCCGACCAGATCGAGCTGGAGTTCGGCGTCAAGCTCAGTGCCGTCGCGGGCGCCGTCATCGCCAAGACAGCGGCCGAGGGACACCTGACCGTCAAACTGACCTGGTCCCGCGGGGACACACAGGACCGATAGCGGTGGGCATGCACTGGCGTGCCCGGGTCGGCACCGCCGAAGGGGCTCCCCGGGGAGCGGGCGTACTGGTCGACAGCACCCGGCTGATCACCTGCGCCCATGTCGTCCATGGGCTGGCCGAGGTCTCGGTCACCCTGCCAGGCGTCACCGGCGTGCTGCCCGCGACCGTGGCATGGTCCGGCGATTGGAAACGGCTGGGTGACCTCGGGGACGTGGCGGTCGTCGAGCTCAAGGAGCCGCTGCGGGTGCCCGCGTGCGCGTTCGCGCCGTTCGACACGCTGCTGCCGCGCAGGGGGAAGACCGCCTACGAACTGCGCGCCCTGGGATTCCCGCGCGGCCACGAGAAGGACGGCATCCACGTCACGCTGCGCACCAGCGCGGACCGGCTGCTTCGCCAGGAGTGGCTGGAGATCGACGTCGAGCAGGCCCATCTGGCCCGCCTGGACGAGGGGTTCAGCGGCTCCGCGGTGTACGACCCGGCCACCGGGATGGTCGTCGGCATGGTCACCGACGCCGTGCTCGACGGCGATCAGGAGGGCTACATCGGGCGGATGCTGCCGCTCGACACGATCCGCCGCTACTGGGAGGGCCTCGACGACCTGTTGCCGCTGGACTGGCTGCCGGACGCACCGCGCCGCGAACTCCGCGCGCTCCTGGAGGGGGTCACGCCGGGCGTGGGGCCTGAGCTGATCGTCCAGCGGGCCTTCCCGACCTTCCTGCGACCTCTTCCGGCCTTCACGTCGCTCTGGGCGGCGGTGCGGTACGTCGGCGAGGACATGGCGGGAGATGACCGGCTGCTTCGACTGCTGGGCGAGCTCATGACGCACGTACCGGGCGGGGCCCGGCACCGCATCGACGCCTGGATGCGGCGACGGCTGCCGCAGTACGCGGCGCGGGCGGCGCACGCGCCGCCCGCCGCCCCGGCGCCGGTGGGCTCGGTCATGGTCAGGCTCGAACCGCTCACGCGCGGCGCGAGCCTCGACATGAGCGTGAGTACGGTGATCGACGGTGTCCAGGTCGCCCGGTCAGGGCCCGTCAGGGTCCGCCGCGACCAGGTACGGGCCAAGGTCGAGGGCTGCCTCGCCGAACAGGTCGCCAGGGTTCACGACTTCGACTGGATGCTGGAGTTCGTGGTGCCGGAAGGGCTGATGAGCGAGCCCTTCGAGGAGTGGGACATCCGCGAGCCGGGAGCCCCGCGCCCCCGCCCCATGCGCACGGTGCCCGTGGTGGTCAGACACATGGACCGCCTCAAGCCCTTGACGGTGTCCCGGCTGACCCGCAACCGCTGGCAGACCGTGCGGGCCCGCGGCGAGACCCGCCCCGAACCCGTCGCGTGCGCACTGCCGTACGGCTACGAGGAGTTCCGCGACTGGCTCGATGCGGACGACGAGGTGTGTGCGCTCGCGTACGCCGCCACGCCCGTGCCGGACTGGCTCTCCGCGGCCCTCGACACCGGCGTACCGATCATGCTGTGGCGGCGGCACGAATGCGGCGGCGGGCACGCGACGTGCGCGCCCGAGAAGTTCCTGGCCCAGCTGGCCGATGCGGTCGGCGCCCTGGATCCCGACACGCTGCCGTTCGAGGTCATGAAGCTGCGCAAGGAAGCACGTTCCCCGAACAAGGGGGGCGCCGATCACTGCGGACATCGGCTGACGCTGTTCTGGGACGACCCGGAGCGCAGGCCCGATCCTCCGCTTGCCATGGGGAGTGCGTGAGATGTCCGAAGCCCACCGCCCGGCCGGTGCGCCGAACTGGCAGATCTACCAAGGGAGCCGACGGCCGCACGACGGCGTCGACCGCCTGCCCGAGCCGCCGCCGTGGCGCACCTTCACCGGCGGACCGCCCTTGCGCACCCCGCCGGGCGACTCCGGGAACCCGCACGCGGCGGCCAGCTATCGCCCCGGCGCGGCAGCGGTCCGCCAGGTCAACGCGGCCCTCTATCTGCGAAGGCCGCTCCTGGTCACCGGCGCCCCCGGCACCGGGAAGTCGTCCCTCGCCTACGCCGTCGCCCACGAACTGGGCCTGGGCAAGGTCCTGCACTGGCCGATCACCAGCCGGGTGACCCTGCGGGACGGGCTGTACGAGTACGACCCCCTGACCCGGCTGTACGGGGCCGAACGGGCCAGGGGCGGCGGCAAACCGGGCGTGGACGACATCGGCGACTACCTGCGCCTGGGCCCCCTCGGCACCGCACTGCTGCCCTTCGAAAAGCCCCGTGTCCTCCTGGTCGACGAGATCGACAAGAGCGACTTCGACCTGCCCAACGATCTCCTCACCATTTTCGAGAAGGGCTCGTACGAAGTCGTCGAGCTTGCCCGGCGTGCGGCGCCCACCGCCAAGGTGATGACCGCCGACAGCACCACCGACCGCGTGGAGATCCGCGAGGGCACGGTCACCTGCCGGGCCTTCCCGCTCGTCGTCATGACGAGCAACGGCGAACGCGAGTTTCCGCCCGCCTTCCTGCGCCGGTGCGTCACGGTCAACCTCAAGCAGCCCGCGACGGTCGAGGAGCTGACCGCGATCGTCAGGGAACACCTGGGCGGTGTGGTCGGCCAGGACGGCGAACTCCCGGACGGCGTCCGGAAGATCATCAAGCGCTTCTTCGAGCGGCGCAGCAGTGGCCTGCTCGCCAACGACCAGCTCCTGAACGCGATCTACATGTGCCATCACGCCTCGTTCAGCGAGCAGCCGGAGAGCGTCCTGGAGCTGGCGGACCAGGTGATGCCGTTCCTCAGCAGTGACGCGCCGCGGGATCATGACGATTGACCGGCTGCGGGACGCCCTGGAGGCGCTGGGACCGCCGGTCACGCCGCTGGAGCTCGCGGAGATGCTGTGGCTCGCGGAGCGACTGCCCGCGGAAGCGGGGGATGGCGCGGGCGCCGGGACCGGGCCCGTCGGCGCCGGGATCCGTGCCGGAGGCGGCCTTTCGGCGGGACCGCCCTCCGTCGACAGCACGGGTGCGGCGGACGGCGCGGCTCGCGCGAAGGCCCCGGGCCCGGCCGAGCCCGGAGCGGACACGGCACCTGCCGCCGATGGCGAGCACCGGGCCGCCCTGCACCTCCCGCGGGGTCTCGCCGAGCGCGGCACGGACGCGGACGAGGTTCTCGTCCCCGCGCCCCAGGCCCTGCGTCACGAACTGGCGATCCAGCGCGCCCTGCGCCCGCTCAAACAATCCGTGCCCGACCGGCGCCACCCCACCCTGGACGAGGAGGCCACCGCCGCCCGCGCGGCACGCCGCCCGGACGTGCGCCCCTGGGCGCCCGTCATGGTCCCCGGCGCCGACCGCCTCCTGAGCCTCGCGCTGGTCGTCGACACGGGCCCCTCGATGACGGTCTGGCGGCCGCTGGTGCGCGAGCTGCGCGAGGCGATGCAGCGGACGGGCGCCTTCAGGGACGTACGCCTGTGGCAGCTGAAGGACCTGGGCACGCGCCTCGGCATCCGGTCGTCGCCGGACGGCCCCGCTGTCGACCCGGCGGCGCTCATCGACCCCACGGGCCGTCAGGTGGTCCTGGTGCTCAGCGACTGCTCCGGCCCGCACTGGTGGGAGGGGCGCGCGGGACCGGCCCTCCACCGGTGGGCGAGGCACGGCCCGACCGCCATCCTGCAGCCCCTCCCGGAGCGTCTGTGGCGACGCACGGCGGCCCCCGCGGCCCCCGGCAGGGCGATCGCGTCCCGGGCGGGTGCCCCGAACACGGGGCTGCGCTTCACCCCGCACGACGGCCGCACCGGACGCCCCGCCGGCGCTGTCCCCGTCCCGGTCCTTGAGCTCGCTCCCGACTGGCTGGCCGACTGGGCCGGACTCCTGACGGCAGCGGGCGACCGGCACAGGGACACGGCCGTCACCTACGTGAGCGCCCGCCCGTCCGCGCACGCCGCACCCCTGCCGAGCGAGGCGGACCTGTCCATCGCCGAGCGCATTATGCGCTTCCAGTCGGCGGCCTCGCCCACGGCGGCCGACCTGGCGGCGCACATCGCGCTTTCCGTGCCCGCGCTGCCGGTGATGCGGCTGATCCAGCAGCGCGTCACACCGGGGTCGCGCCCGAGCGACCTGGCGGAGGTGCTGCTGAGTGGCCTCCTTGAGCCGGTCGACCCGGGAGCGGGCCTGTACGGCTTCGTGCCGGGCGCGCGCGGTGCGCTGATCGAGACCCTGCCGCGCCCGGAGTCGCTGGCCGTCGCCGAGCTGCTCGAACGGCTCGGTGAGGAGATCGAATGCAGGGCGGGCTCGGCGCCGCGGGCGTTCCGCGCGCTCGTGGCGGTCGCGAAGGGGGCGGGGAGCCGCAGGCTCGGGGCGGCGGGGCAGCCCTTCGCGCTGGTGAGCGAGGAGGCGTTGGGTCTGTTGCGCAGTACGGCGATACCGGTGGTGGAGACGTCCGTGACGGTGAACATCAGCCTGCCGCCCGACTTCGGACAGGAACTGCGCAGAGCCCGCACGGCGGCAGGTCTCTCCCTCACGGAGCTGGCCGGGATCGTCCACTACAGCAAGGGCCATCTCAGCAAGATCGAACGCGGCATGAAGCGGCCGACCCGCCACTTGGCCAGGATGTGCGACTTGACGCTCCGTGCCGGTGGGGCTCTGGCCTCGCTCCTTCCTCCCGACACCACAGGGGCGCAGGCCGGGGAGCTCACCGTCGGGCCCGCCGCACTACTGGGACCACCGGCCTCGGTGCCGTGTCCGCGACGGCTGACGAACCTGCCGCGGAAGGTGCCTTTCGTCGGCAGGCGCGACGAAATCGCCCAACTGGATGCGAAATTCCACAGGTTGCTCTCGCCTTCCGAGAACTTCACCGCCGTCCTGCACGGCATGGGAGGTATGGGGAAGACCGCGCTGGCACGCGAGTGGGCGGGGCGGGGACTCGAAGGTGACGCGTTCACGTTGGTGTGGTGGATCAACGCGGAATCGCAGGTCAGCATCGATGAAGGCCTCGCGGATCTCACGGCTGCCCTGGCGCCCTCGCTCGCCGGTCTGCTGGTACGGGAACAGCAGAAGGAATGGGCACTGAAGTGGCTGGCCGCGCAAGAGGACTGGCTGCTCGTGCTCGACGACGCGGCGGACACGGCACATGTGGGGTTGTTGATGTCGCGCATAGGGTCGGGCGGCCGTTTCCTGATCACCAGCCGACAGGGCACGGGCTGGCACGCGCTGCCGGCTGCGGTGTTGTCTCTCGATCCGATGGAACTCCCCGAGGCGGTCGAGCTGCTGACCCGACGTCTGCACGGCGAGGTGCCTGAGGGGGCCGAGCGCCTCTGCGAGGCACTTGGATGTCACCCCCTCGCGCTGGACCAGGCGGGGGCTTGGCTCGCCGAGACCCGGATGCCTGTCGGCGAGTACTTGAGGCTCATCGAGAACTCGAGGCATGGGCTGATCGAAGGCGGCCCTCCGGGCCCCGTCCCGGTATCCGGCATAGCCGAGACGTGGAAGGCGGTCCTCCACCAGCTCGATGATCCGCTGGCCAAACGAATCCTGACGACGGTGTCCTGGTACGCGCCCGAAACCGTCCCTCTCGACGTCCTGTCCGGTCTGGCACCGGCAACCGAAATGGCTCGTGCCCTGGAGATCTTGGCCAGGTCCGGTCTGATCAGAAGCGCCCCTGCCTCGATCGCCATGCACCAGATGGTCGGCATCCTCGTGCAGACTCCTGACGAGCACGACCCGTACCGCACCTCGGAAGCCCTCGTCCAGGCCCGTGCCGCAGCCGTGGACTGCGTGGCGAAAGCGCTCCCGGAGAGCCCGGAGAACCCCGGGACCTGGCATCGCTGGAGCGAGTTGGCTCCCCTCATCGAAACGCTGGCCGCTCATACCCTGGCGACGGGTGACGGTCCCCGCCTCGTGACGTCCGTGGAGGGACTCGCTGACTACTTCATCGTCCAGGGGCAGGCGAACAAGGCCGTTTCGGTTCTGCTCCGCTTGGTCGGGACGGCGGAGCGGACGCACGGTCCTACCGCTCCGGCAGCCCAGTTGGCGAAGGCGAAATTCGCTGCGGCGCTACGAGCGGCGGGGTACGTGGAGCGATCGATCGCGACGTATGAGGAGGTATTGGCCGTATTGATCGGCGAGCTGCGGGACGACGATCCGGATGTGTCGTCCCTGCAGGCCGAACTCGCGGGCGCGTACCAGGCGTTGGGGGACTTCGGACACGCCGTCGCGCTGTACGAGGAGAGCGAGGTGCGCACCGCTGCGGTCTATGGAGACGAGCACCCCCACACCCTCCAGGTGCGGGCGAGTCGCGCGGGCGCGTACGTGGAGTGGGGCGAGCCAGACGGTGTCTCGTTCGCCCTTGCCTTGTACGAAGGGACGCTGCTGGCGTCCCGTCGTGCGATGGGTGACGACCACCCGGACACCATCGCCGTACGGAGCGGGCTGGCGGCCGCGTACTACGCGGCGGGAGAGGTGGGCAGAGCCCGGAGCGAGGCGGAACAGGTGTTACTCGACAGCCGCCGTGTCCTGGGCGCCGATCACCCGCGCACGCTCACCGCGCAGAGCGACCTGGCTCGCGCGTACGAGGGCGCGGGCGAGACGGAGGAGGCGCTCCGGGCGTACGAGGACGCCCTGGCCGCCAGCCTCCGTGTCCGTGGGGCCTCACACCCGGACACGCTGCGTCTGTACGAACAGCTCGCGCACGCGTGCGTGGAGCAGGGAGAGCACGACCGGGCGATCGAACTGTACGAGAGGGCCCTGACGGAGCGCATCGCGTCGCGGGGCCCTGACCACCCCGACACGCTCCTGGTGGCCGAGCATCTGGCCGACGTTTACGGGCTGGACAGGACCTGGGAGAAGTCGGCGGCTCTGCACGAACACACACTGGACGCCCGGATCCGAGTCAGGGGAGCGGATCACCCCGACACCCGGCGGTCCTACGCGAGTCTCGTCGCAGCCCTGCGTGCGGCCGGCCGTCACGAGCGCGCCGATGCCGTGGAACGGCGAAGGGACGCCCCCACCCGGAACGAACCGGACGGGGACGCCCCGGACTGACCTCAGGCCACGTCGAACGCGGCCGGGTCCGGACCCAGCCGCCGGTCCTCGTTCAGCGCGCTGATCGCCGCCATGTCCTCGGGGTCGAGCTCGAAGCCGAAGACGTCGATGTTCTCCTTGATCCGCGACGGCGTCACGGACTTGGGGATCACCACGTTGCCCAGCTGGATGTGCCAGCGCAGGACGACCTGGGCCGGGGTGCGGCCGTGCTTGCGGGCGATGGCCACGATCGCCGGGACCTCCAGGAGGCCCTTGCCCTGGCCGAGCGGGGACCAGGCCTCCGTGGCGATGCCCTGCTCCGCGTGGATCTCGCGGGAGGCGCGCTGCTGGAGGTGCGGGTGGAGCTCGATCTGGTTGACGGCGGGGACGACCGACGTCTCGGAGATCAGCTTCTCCAGGTGCTCGGGCAGGAAGTTCGAGACGCCGATGGACTTCGCGCGGCCGTCGGCCTGGATCTTCTCGAAGGCCTTGTACGTGTCCACGGCGAGGCCCTTGGAAGGCAGCGGCCAGTGGATCAGGTACAGGTCCACATGGTCGAGACCGAGCTTCTCCAGGGACGTGTCGAAGGCGCGGAGCGTGGAGTCGTAGCCCTGGTCGGAGTTCCAGAGCTTCGTCGTGACGAAGAGCTCCTCGCGGGCGATGCCGGAAGCGGCGATGGCCTTGCCGGTGCCCTCTTCGTTGCCGTAGACGGCAGCGGTGTCGATGCTGCGGTACCCGGCCTCCAGCGCCGTCGCGACGGCGGTCTCGGCCTCGTCGTCCGGTACCTGCCAGACGCCGAAACCGAGCTGCGGCATCTCGACGCCATTGTTCAGGATGATCGGGGGGACCTTGCTCACGAGCTCTCGATCCTTAAGTCGTCGGGTGGTACTCCCATGGTCAACGATCAGATGCGGTGCCGCATTCCTTGTCCACTCCCGAGTGAAGCGTCCACTCCCGAGTGAAGTCCGGGCGTTTTTGGTCCGCACCATTGACCGCGTTCCGTCATGCCGCGACTCTATTGCACGTCGCTGAACGCAGAACACTCATGTGAACGCTCTGTGCCCGGTGACTCCTGAACCCCCACTTTTCAGGAAGGCAGCCACAAGCCCATGGACGATGCCCAGAACCCCACCACGCCGGAAGTGCCGGAAGCCGTCACCGCATGGCGGACTCCCGAGTACGAGGTCGTGGAGACCGCACTCGAAGTGACCGCGTACCGCAGCGCCGACCGGTAATCCCGCCGCCATGCTGCTGCAGGTGCTCGGCACCGCGGCGGGCGGCGGTCTTCCCCAGTGGAACTGCGCGTGTCCCGGGTGCACCGGGGCACGCGCCCACCCGGAGCGCCGCCGTCGCCACGCCTCGCTCGCCGTCCGCGTGGGGGAGGGGCGCTGGTACGTCGTCAATGCCACTCCCGACATCGGTGAACAGATCGAAGGCGCCGCGGAACTGCACCCCGGTCCCGGAGCCCGGCAGACCCCCGTCGCCGGCGTCGTCCTGACCGACGCCGAACTCGACCACACCCTCGGCATAGCCCGGCTGCGCGAAGCCCACGACGGCTTCGATGTCGTGGCGACCCCGCCCGTCCTCGACGCCGTGCGCGAAGGGCTGCGGCTCGATGCCGTCCTCGGTCCGTACACGTCCGTGCGCTGGCGCGAGTTGTCCGACGGTGATGCGGGGCGTCCGCTGGACGGGGCGGAGTCCGGGATCAGCGTCAGCGCCGTCCCCCTTTCGGCCAAGAAGCCTCGGTACGCCGCCAACTCGGCCGACAGCAGCCATCGTTGGTCCGTGGCACTTCGGCTGCGCGATACCGGGTCCGGGCGCACCCTCCTCTATGCTCCCGCCCTCGCCGTGTGGTCCGACGCCTTCGAGGCCGCCGCGCGCGACGCCGACTGCGTCTTCGTCGACGGCACCTTCTGGGACGACGAGGAACCCCTGCGCTCAGGCTTCTCCACGCGCACCGCCACCGGCATGGGCCATCTGCCCGTCACCGGCCCCGGCGGCACGGCGCACCGGCTCGCCCGGCTGTCCGGGCGCTGCCTCTACACCCACCTCAACAACACCAACCCGCTCGGGAACCCGCATGCCGAACAGCACAAGCTCCTCGCGGAGTGGGGAATCGAAGTCGCGGCGGAAGGGATGGTGATCGAGCTGTGATGGATCCGCGTGAGACAGATCCGCGTGAGACAGATCCGCGTGAGACAGCTCCGCGTGGAGTGGCTTCCCGTGAGGCTGCCCCCTGGGGCCCCGGCGAGTTCACCGAGCGGCTGCGCGCCGTCTCGGCCGAGCGCTACCACGACCGGCACCCCTTCAACGTACGCATGCACGAAGGCACCCTCAGCCGTGCGGAGTTGCGCCGCTGGATCGCGAACCGGTTCCACTACCAGCGGCACATCCCCGTCAAGGACGCGCTGATCCTCGCCAAGTTCGACGACCCGGCACTGCGCCGCGGCTGGGTGCGCAGGATCCAGGACCACGACGGCGAGAAGGAAGGCGACGGCGGCATCGAGCGGTGGCTGCGGCTCGGCGAGGCCGCCGGGATCGAACGCGGTGAACTCCTCGATGCCTCACGGGTGTTGCCCGGCGTGCGGCTCGCGGTCGACGGATACGTCAACTTCTGCCGCCTGCGGCCCGTGCTCGACGCCGTCGCCGCCTCGCTCACCGAACTCTCCGCGCCGGAACTCATGCGGACCAGGATCGACGCGTTCGAGCGGCACTATCCGTGGATCGACGCCGAAGGCCTCGCGTACTTCCGCACCCGCGTGGAGCAGGGCAGCCGCGACGGACAGGAAGCGCTCGGCCTCGTCCTGGAGTGGGCGCGCACCCGGGGCGAGCAGGAGCGGGCCGTCGCGGCGCTCGGCTTCAAGTGCGACGTGCTGTGGACGTTGCTCGACGCGGTCGACCGGGGGTCGGGGTGCGGATGACGAGCGAGGCCGTACGTGTGACGGATGGTGGCGTACGTGGGGGTGGCGTACGTGAGGGTGGCGTACACGGGGGTGGCGTACATGAGGGTGGCGTACGTCCCGACTGGCGGCCCGCGTTGGCGCGCTCGGTGATCCTGCGCCACGACCGGGTGCGCGACGTCGACCTCTTCGTGCTGCCCGAGCGCGTGGTCGTGCTGCGCGGGTCCGCCGGGAGCATCGTGGCACTGTGCGACGGCGAGCGTGAAGTCGCCGCCATCGTGGAGGAGTTGGAGCTCCTGCACCCCGGCGCCTCCGTGGCCGAAGACGTACCCCGGTTCCTCGCGGCCCTGCGGGCAGAGGGGTGGCTTCGGTGACGGGGTCCGCGCGTCCCCTGGAGCCGCCGTGGGCCCTCCTCGCCGAGCTGACGCACGGCTGTCCGCTGCGGTGTGCCTACTGCTCCAACCCCACGGAACTCACCTCACGTGCGGCCGAGTTGACCGCCACTCAGTGGCGCGACGTCATGCGCCAAGCCGCCGACATCGGCATCGTGCAGACACACCTCTCCGGCGGTGAGCCCCTCCTGCGCCGCGACCTCGCCGAGATCGTCACGGCCGCGGACTCCGCCGGTATCCACACGCAGCTGGTGACCAGCGGTGTCGGCCTGCACGAAGCGCGCCTCGCGGCCCTCGTCGACGCGGGTCTGCGCAGCGTCCAGCTGTCCGTCCAACACGCCGATCCGCAACAGGCCGAACTCATTGCTGGGGCACGGGCGTTGACCGCCAAGGAGCGGGCCGCCGGGCTCGCGCGGGCGGCGGATCTGCCGCTCGGGCTCAACGTCGTGCTGCACCGCGCCAATCTCGACGCCCTCGACGGGATCGTGGAGTTGGGGCTCGCGTGGGGTGCGGAGCGCATTGAGCTGGCCAACACGCAGTTCTACGGGTGGGCCCTGCGCAACCGGGACGCCCTGCTCCCGGACCGCGCCCAGGTCGCGCGGGCCCGTGAGCGTGTCGAGCGGTGGCGGGAGCGGCTCGCGGGGCGTATGGAGCTGGTGTGGGTGGCGCCCGACTATGTGGACGGCATCGCGAAGCCCTGCATGGGCGGCTGGGGCGCCATCTCGCTGACCGTCGCCCCGGACGGCACGGTGCTGCCGTGCCCGGCCGCCGGTGAACTCCTCGGTCGTGATGCGCCGAACGTCAAGGATCATCAACTCGGCTGGATCTGGAGGGAGTCGGCGGCCTTCAACCGCTACCGCGGCGAGAGCTGGATGCGCGAGCCCTGCCGCAGCTGCGACCTGCGGACCGTCGACTTCGGCGGCTGCCGCTGCCAGGCGTACGCCCTGACCGGCGACGCCACCCGCACGGACCCCGCCTGCCACCGCTCGCCGGACAACGGGGCGGTCCGCGCCCTGGTCGACGGCGCGGGAGGCAGCGCGGGTGCCTTCGCCTACCGGGCGCCCCCGAAAACGTAACCCCCTCCCGCCTGCCCCCTCCCGCCTGCCCCCTCCGACCGCTTCCCCCGCTGCGGGACGTCATCCCACTCCCGCAACCTCAGATCGTTAGGAACCCTTCCTAACAGCGTTCTAACCAGACAAAGGAGAACAGACCCCCCATGTCCCACACCCCCCGCAGAACGGCCACCGCACTGGCCGCAGCCGGCGTCCTCGCGGCGACCGCGTCCCTCGCCCTGGCCGCACAGTCGTCGGCCGCGCCCCCGGAGGCGACCGTCAAGGCCCCGGCCGTCAAGGCGTCCGGCACGATCCACGCCGCCCCGTACGAGTACCTCGGGTGGGGCAGCCCGCAGAAGCCCACCGACGTGATGGCCGCGACCGGCGTCAAGTGGTTCACGCTCGCCTTCATCCTGTCCGACGGCGGCTGCAACCCGGCCTGGGACGGCAGCCGCCCGCTGAAGGGCGGCTCCGACGAGTCGGCCATCAAGTCCATACGCGGCGCCGGCGGAGACATCGTCGTCTCCGTCGGCGGCTGGAGCGGCGCCAAGCTCGGCGAGAAGTGCTCGAGCGCCACCGCGCTCGCCGGGGCGTACCAGAAGGTCATCGACGCGTACAAGCTCAAGGCGTTCGACATCGACATCGAGGACACCGAGTTCAGCAACGCGACCGTGCGCCAGCGGGTCGTGGACGCCCTGAAGATCGTGAAGCAGAAGAACCCGGGGATCGTCACCTACGTCACGATGGGGACGACCCCGACCGGCCCCGACGCCACCGGCAAGGACCTCATCAAGCGTGGCGCCGCGGCCGGTCTCGCCAACGACGCCTGGGTGATCATGCCGTTCGACTTCGGCAGTCACAGCGGTTCCATGGGCGACGCCTCGGTGAGCGCGATGGAGGGCCTGAAGAGCGCGGTCAAGAGTGCCTACGGCTACAGCGACGCCGACGCGTACAAGCACACCGGTATCTCCTCCATGAACGGCAAGACGGACGTGGCGGGCGAGACCGTCACCACGAACGACTTCAAGAAGATCCTCGCCTACGCACAGCAGCACCACATCGCGCGCTTCTCCTTCTGGGCGGTCAACCGCGACCGCGACTGCTCGTCGGGCGGCAGCGCGGGGGACTCGTGCAGCGGCGTGTCGCAGGCCCCGTACGACTTCACCAAAATCGTTGCCCAGTACGGGGGTTGAGACATGAACATCGGCAAGAGGAGAGCGGCCGTGCTCGGCGCCGCCGCCCTGGTCGTCGGGCTCACGCAGTACGTCACGTCGGCGTCCGCGGCCCCGGACCAGCCGAAGGCGGCGGTCGGTGAGCCCAAGGACATCGCGACGATATCCACCGGCTGGACGATCCCCTGGGGCACGTCCTGGACGCCCGACGGCACGTCCGCCCTGGTCACCGAGCGGGACGACTTCCGCGTCTGGCTCGTCTCGGGCGACGGCAAGGACAAGAAGCAGATAGGGACCGTCCCCGAGTCTCAGACCACCGGCGGCGAAGGCGGGCTGATGGGGGTGGCCGTCGATCCGGACTGGGCCACGAACCACTACGTGTACGTCATGCACACCTCGACCGAGGGCAATCGCATCGCGCGCATGACGTACGACGGGACGAAGCTGACCGGCTACAAGGCCCTGCTCAAGGGCATCAAGAAGAACAAGTACCACAACGGCGGCCGGCTGGCCTTCGGCCCCGACGGCTATCTCTACGCCACCACCGGCGATGCCCAGGACGGCGCTCTCGCGCAGGACGAGAACTCACTCAACGGCAAGATCCTGCGCCTCACCAAGGACGGCGGGGCGGCCCCCGGCAACCCCTTCGGCAACTACGCCTACAGCATGGGGCACCGCAACCCGCAAGGCATCGCCTTCGATGCCCAAGGGCGCTTGTGGGAAGCGGAGTTGGGTCAGAACGCCAAGGATGAGCTCAACCTCATCAAGCCCGGCAAGAACTACGGCTGGCCCACCTGCGAAGGCACCTGCGACGTCTCCGGCATGACCAACCCCAAGACGACCTGGGGCGTCGCGGAGGCCTCGCCGAGCGGCGTCGCGATCGTCGACGGCGCGGTCTACATGGCGGCGTTGAAGGGCGAGCGGCTCTGGCGCATCCCGATCAACGCCGACGACGAGAACGTCGGGACGGCCAAGGCGTTCTACGTCGGTGAGTACGGGCGCCTGCGCGCGGTCACCGCCGTGCCGGGCGCGGACCAGCTCTGGCTCTCCACCACGAACGCCGACAACAACGGTGGCCGGCCGGACGGTTCCGACCAGATATTCCGCGTGACCATCGGCTAGCGGCACAAGCTAGACCCCCGTGGTCCCGAGGTACGCGTCCCGCACCTTCGGGTCGGCGCGTACCTCGGCCGCCGAGCCCTCGGCCAGGACCCTGCCGAGGTCGAGGACCACCACGCGGGCGCAGAGCTCCATCACGAAGGCGACATTGTGCTCGACCAGGAGCACGGAGCAGCCTTCCTCGTCCGCGAGGTGCCGGATGACGGCCGACAGGTGGCCTCGCTCGTCGGCCGTCATCCCGGAGGCGGGCTCGTCCAGGAGCAGCACTCCGGGCGGGTCCGCCACCGCGCGTGCCAGCTCCACCATGCGGGCCCGGCCGACGGGCAGGGAGCCCGCGTAGTCGTCGGCGAGTGCGTCAAGCCCACACTCGCGCAGGACGGTTGACGCACGCGACCGTCTGGCCCTCTCGTGCGTACGCCGGGTCGGCGCAGCCAGCAGATCGGCGCCGAACCCGCCACCGCCGCCACGCCACTCCTGTGCGACGAGCAGGTTGTCGGCCACCGTGAGCTGCCCGAAGAGCTGCTGGCGCTGGAACGTGCGGCGCATGCCGTGGCGGGCGCGCCAGACGGGGGAGCGGCGGGTGACGTCCGCGCCGTCGAGCAGGACGCGCCCGTGGTCGGGGCGGCGGATGCCGGACACGACGTCGAACAGCGTCGTCTTTCCTGCCCCGTTGGGGCCGATGAGACCGCAGACCTCGCCGCGGCGCAGGCTCAGGTCCACGTCCGTGAGGGCGTGCACACCGCCGAAGCGGACGCCTATCGCGGAGGCTTCGAGGACTCGGTCGCTCATGCCTGTCCCACTCCCTCGGTGCTGCCCTGCGCGGCTATGCCCAGATAAGCCTCGGTCAGCTGGTCCGGCCGGACCTCGGAGCGCGGGCCGCACCAGGAGATCCGGCCCTGCGCGAGGTAGGCGACGGTGTCGGCGACACCGAGGATCTCGGCGGCCTTCTCCTCCACCAGGAGCAACCCCGTGCCGGCGTCCCGCAGTTCGGCCAGCAGGCGGAAGACCTCGTCGACCACCCGGGGTGCGAGGCCCAGGGACGGCTCGTCCGCGATCAGTACGCTGGGCGGGCGCTGGAGGAGGGGAGCGAGGGCGAGCAGCTGCTGTTCTCCTCCGGAGAGCGACCCCGCGGTGACCTTGCGCCGGGCGGCGAGGCCGGGGAAGCGGTCGTAGACGGCGTCGCGGGCGTCCCCCTCCGGGAGGTGCAGGGTCAGGTTCTCCTCGATGGTGAGGGAGGGGAAGATGCCGCGGCCTTCGGGGGCGAGGACGACTCCCGCGCGGGAGCGGCGGACGGGTCCGCTCCGCGTGGCGTCGTCCCCGGAAACGTATATCTGCCCCTGGGCGGGCGCGAGGGCCCCGGCCGCGACTCGGCACGTCGTCGACTTGCCCGCCCCATTGGGGCCGAGGAGGGCGACGATCTCGCCGGGGTGGACGGTGAGGGTCACTCCGTGGAGGACGGCGGCGCCGTCGTATCCGGCGTGGACGTCACGTAGGGCCAGGGAGGGCGGGGGATTCTCCTCAAGCCTACCCCTTCCCGAGGACCCGCCCGGCGCAGGGGCCTCGTCTGCCGTCATCACCGGCTTCGCCGAGTTCGTCCTCGATCGCCGGACGGGCTGAGAGGCACCAGCTCCCGCCACCCGTACCCGTCTCCGATGCAGCCGCACCGAAACCGCCGCACAGTACCCGTCCGGATCATTGGCCAACGCAAGCCCCGCCAACCCGAACAGAATCACCGGCAGCTGCACCGACTCCGTCACGTAATCGGCGACCAGATGCGGCACGATCGCGAAGACGAGCCCCGCCACCACCGCGAACTGCGGCCTGCGCACGCCCGCGGCGACGACCACCGCGAGCCACACGAGCCCCGTCATCGCGGTGAAGTCCGTGGCCGTGATCCGTGTGTTGAACGACGCGTACATCACGCCGCCGAACCCCGCGAGCCCCGCCGACAACGTGAACACAAGGAGCTTCGTCCGCACCACCGAGACCCCGGACGCCATCGCCGCCGCCGGAGCGGACCGCACCGCCAGCATCGCCCGCCCCGTCGCCGACCCCCGCAGCGCGCTCAGCGCGGCCACGGCCACCGTCACCAGGACGACCATCGCCACGCCCATGGCCCGGTCGTCGCTCAGATCGACGGGCCCGAAGACGGCGCGCGGGATCTCCCATCCCGTGTCGCCGTTCCTCAACCACCCCATCTGGAAGAGGACTTGATCGGCGAGGAAGGCCAGGGCGAGCGTGGCGAGGGCCAGGGACCGGCCGCCGAGACGCAGCGCCGGCAGCGCGACGAGGGCGCCGAGCACCGCCGCCCCGCACGTCCCCACGAGGGCCGCGGCGATGAACGGCCACCCATGGCTCACCAGGAGCCCCGCCACGAGCGCCGCGCCCGTCACGAACGTCGCCTGCGCCAGGGACACCATCGCGCCGAGGCCCGTCACCACGGTGAAGGAGATGAAGACCAGGGAGATCGCCAGGCCCTGCGCGAGGATGCCGCTCCAGAAGGGTGTGGTCACCGTGTAGAAGGACAGCGCCAGCAGCACACCCCCCACGGCCCACGGCCCCCACCTGCGCAGCCATGATTTCCCGGCGAGATAGTCGATCGGCGGCGCGTCCACCGCCGCCGTGCCCGCGATCCGCTGCCGCCGCGTCATGAGGAGCAGCCCGGCGAAGAGGATCAGGAACGGGACCGCCGTACGGAACCCGGTGATCTTCTCCGCGAAATCGGCGTACCCGGCGACCAGGTTCTGCAGCACCCCGAGCCCGAGCCCGCCCGCGAACGCCAGCGGAATCGACATGAAGCGCCCGAGCACCGCGGCGGTGGCCGACACGAACAGGAACAGGGTGAAGTCATGTGACGACAACCCCAGCAGGGGAGTGGCCAGCACACCCGCAAGCCCCGCGAGCCCCGACGACAGCATCCACGCCACCGACGAGAGCCGGTCCGCGCTCATGCCCCGCAGCTCCACCAGCGAGCGGTTGTCCACCGCCGCCCGCAGCCGGAGCCCCAGCGGCGTGTGCCGCATCAGGATCCACAGGCCGATCGCGACCACGGCCGTGGCGACCCACGTGATCAGCTGATCGGAGTCGATGCCGACGCCGTCCATGAGCTGCCAGTTCTTGGCGGGGCTCGGCCCGACGCCCGGCAGACCGAACTGGTTCTCGGCCGGTTTGACGGACGCCCCCGCGTCCTGAAGGAGCTCCACCACCCACAGGCCGAGCGCGGGCAGCGCGACGAGCAGCCCGATCGTCGCGACGATCTGCGCGGTCTCGCCCACCCTCGCCAGCTTGCGGAACATCAGCCGGTCCAGGCCCCAGCCGAGCGCGGGCGCCACGACACAGACGAGGAGCAGCGCCGTCGGCACGGCGGGCCAGCCGAAGCCGGAGTGGAGTTCGTAGAAGGTGAGCGCGCAGAGGTAGGCGGTCGCGCCGTGTGCGAAGTTGAAGAGACCGGAGGCGGAGTAGGACAGGACGAGACCCGTCGCGAGCAGCGCGTACAGGGCGCCGGAGACGAGACCGCTCAGCACGAATCCCAGCAGGTCGGACACGATGGCCCCGCCCTTCTACTTGAAGGGGATGGGTTCGTAGCACGTGAAGGGCGACGACACCGAGTACTTCCCGTCCTTCAGCCGCACGAGGGCGCCGCAGCCGAACGACTCCTTCTGCCCCTTGGGCAGGCTGCGGTCACCGACCATCGTGTCCTTGTCGGAGAAGCCGTTCGCCGCCTGCTGGAAGGAGTCGACGGTCAGGTCCTTGCCCGCCTCCTCGGCGATCGAGAGGAAGAGGTCCGCCGACATATAGCCGGTCATCATGTGCATGTTGAGCGGGACATCCTTGCCCGCGGCCTTCCTGATGTCCGCCTTGAACTGCTTCATCGCCGCGGTGTTCTGCTCGAACGGCTGGAAGGCAAGGAGGATGTGCACGCCGTCGAGCGCCTTCTTCGTCGCGCTCTTGGCGAGCAGGCCCGGGTCGTAGTCGGTCGGGTCCGTGATCACGCCCTTGAAGCCGGAGCGCTTGACGGCCGTGAAGAGGCCGATGTTGTACGGGGTCTGCATCACGGAGACGACCACGTCCGGCGCCTTGCCGCCGTCGGAGCGCAGGATCTCCTTGGTATACGCGGACCAGTCGCTCGGCACGGAGGTCGCGGGCACGGTCGACTTGGCGTACGTCACCTTGTAACCGGCCGCCGCGAAGCTCTGCTTGTAGGTGCGGATGGCGAAGGTGCCCGCGTCGTTGTCGTTGGCGAGGATGGCCACGGACTTGCCCTTCGAGCCGTCCGTCACCTTCTTCAGGCCCTCGGGCCAGCTCTGGGTGATGGTGCCGCCCGGCATCGGGACCATGCAGCCGCCGAATCCGTACATGTAACTCGGGCCGCAGAAGGGAGGGATGGTGCCCCAGCCGAAGGTGGGGACCTTCTGCTTCTGGAGGAAGTCGGCGCCGGAGAAGGTCACCGAGCTCATCGGCGACACCGCGAAGACCTTGTCCTGCTGGACGAGTTTGCGGGCCGCCGCGAGGTTCTTGCCCGGGTCCTGGCCGTCGTCCTCCGCGCCCAGGTAGTCGATCTTCCGTCCGTGTACGCCGCCTTCGGCGTTCGCGCGGTCGAAGCGGGCCTTGGCGCCGAGGTCGGTGTCCTTCTTGCTGTAGCCGCTCGCGGTCGTCATGGAGACGATGCCGCCGACCTTGATGGAGTCGGCGCTCACCCCGCGTACGGAGCCGCCCGCCTGGTCGCCGCCGCCCGAACCGCTGCTGTTGGATGAGGAGTTGCAGGCTGTGGCGAGCAGCAGTGCGGCCACGGTGGCGGTGATGGTGCGGATCGTTCGCGACACGGGCGAGCCCCCTCCGACGAAGTGAGGGTGATTCTGTGCGCGACCTGATGAACCGTCAATATCTGACGCGACGTTAATTGATGGACCGTCAGAAACCGGCTCCGCTCACCTCACGCCCGGTACAAGGCCTCCACCTCGGCCGAGTAGGCCGTCTCGATCGCTTTGCGCTTGAGCTTCAGCGAGGGCGTGAGCAGCCCGTGTTCCTCGGAGAACTGGTGGGCCAGTATCCGGAACGTGCGGATCGACTCCGCCTGGGAGACGAGGGTGTTGGCGGCCACCACGGCCCGCCGCACCTCGGTCTCCAGATCCGGGTCGCGCACCAGGTCCGTCGGGTTCATCGGCGGCTTGCGGCGCATGGTCAGCCAGTGCTCGACCGCCTCGCCGTCAAGCGTGACGAGCGCCGCGATGTAGGGCCGGTCGTTGCCCACGACGATGCACTGCGCGACCAGCGGATGGTCGCGCACCCGCTCCTCCAGCTGCCCCGGCGAGACGCTCTTGCCGCCGGAGGTCACCAGGATCTCCTTCTTGCGCCCGGTGATCGTGAGGTAGCCGTCCTCGTCGAGCGCCCCCAGGTCGCCGGTGCTCAGCCAGCCCTCGTGCAGGGTCGCGTCGGTGGCCTTGGGGTCGTTGAGGTACCCCTGGAAGACGTTGCCGCCGTTGAGCCAGACCTCGCCGTCGTCCGCGATGTACACGGTGGTGCCGGGGATGGGCTGGCCGACCGTGCCGTAGCGGGTGCGCTCGGGCGGGTTGGCCGTGGCGGCGGCGGTCGACTCCGTCAGGCCGTAGCCCTCGTAGATCTCGACGCCCGCGCCCGCGAAGAACAGGCCGAGCCGCCGGTCCATCCCGGAGCCGCCGGACATCGCGTGCCGGACACGGCCGCCCATGGCGTCGCGCACCTTGGCGTAGACGAGCTTCTCGAACAGCGAGTGCTGCATGCGCAGGGCGGCCGAAGGCCCCGGCCCGGTGCCGAAGGCCTTGGCCTCCATGGCGTCCGCGTACCGCACGGCGCACTCCACGGCCTTGTCGAACGGGCCGGTCTTGCCGTCCTTCTCGGCCTTGCGCCGTGCCGCGTTGAAGACCTTCTCGAAGATGTACGGCACGGCCAGGATGAAGGAGGGTCTGAAGGCCGCGAGGTCCGGGATGAGCGCCGCCGCGTTCAGGCTCGGCTGGTGGCCCAGCTTGACCCGGCCGCGCACCGCGGCGACCTGCACCATGCGCCCGAAGACGTGCGCGAGCGGCAGGAAGAGCAGCGTCGTCGCCTCGTCGCCGCGCCGGGAGTGGAAGACCGGTTCCCAGCGCTGGATGACCGTCTCGGCCTCGAACATGAAGTTCGCGTGGGAGATCAGACAGCCCTTGGGGCGGCCGGTCGTGCCCGAGGTGTAGATGATCGTGGCGATCGAGTCGGGCGTCACCGCGCGGCGGTGGCGGTTGACCACCTCGTCGTCGACGTCCATGCCCGCGCGGTTCAGCTCGTCCACGGCGTCGGCGTCCAGCTGCCACAGCCTGCGCAGCTGCGGCAGCCGGTCGATCACCGAGCCGATCGTCATCGCGTGGTCCTCGTGCTCGACCATGGCGGCCGACACCTGCGCGTCGTGCAGCATCCAGAAGACCTGCTCGGCGGAGGACGTGGGGTAGACGGGCACCACCTGGGCGCCGACCGTCCAGAGCGCGTAGTCGAAGAGCGTCCACTCGTAGCGGGTGCGGCACATGATCGCGACGCGGTCGCCGAAGCGCACGCCCTGCGCCAGCAGCCCCTTGGCGAGCGACATCACCTGGTCGCGGAACTCCGCCGATGTGACGTCGCGCCACTCGCCGTCGGCTTTGCGGCCCATGGCGATGTGGAGCGGATCCTCAAGGGCATGGTCGAACACGACGTCGGCAAGGCCGCCCACCAGCGGCGCCGACGCCAACGGAGGGTTCGTGAACTCGCGCAATGATGCTCCTTGTGGCGCTCCGCACAGCGCCGGTGACGGTACCCCACCGCAGTGCCCGGCGGGAGAGGGGTGACCGACCCCTCGGTACGTACCATCCACGCTGGTCAGCCGGTTAAATCCGGCCACAAGGGGAGGGGTGGGACAGAATACTTACGGTTCAGTAAGTTTCGGTGGCGTAATCTCCACCGAATCTGTACGCAGCGGTTACGGCTGTGATTGTCCTTCGAGTACGCGTCCGGCGGGTGCCGGAACCTTCGCTTCCGGTGCCGTGCGCGCGGACCGGACCATGGCGAGAACCGCCACTCCCGCGACCAGTCCCACCACGCCGGCGACGACCGCCGCCGCGTTCAGACCGGAGGCGAACGCCGTCCGTACGGCGTGCTCGGAAAGCGTGCCACGCACCGCCGACGCACCGCCGCCCGCGACCGTGTGAGCCGCGTCATGACCGAGCGTGTCCTGCATGCGCGAGGTCAGCACCGTGCCGAAGACGGCGACGCCGAGCGCGTACCCGAGCTGACGGAACGTGTTGACCGCGCCGCCCGCCATCCCCGAGTTCGCCGGCGGCACCGCGGCGAGGGCCGCGCCCCCCAGGGCGGGTGAGACGAGGCCGGTGCCGATGCCCGCGAGCGTGAGCCCGGGGACGAGCGCACCCCAGGACGACCCGGCGTCGAGCACGGCGAGCGCGATCCCGCCGCCACCGATCAGGAGCAGCCCCACGCCGATGGTCAGCCGCGCGGGCACCCCGTGCAGCAGGCGCCCGCCGATCGCGGCCACCACGAACGAGGTCGCGGCCAGCGGCAGCATGACGAGGCTGCCGGAGACCGGGCTCATGCCGAGCACGGTCTGAAGCCAGATCGAGAGGTAGGGCATCAGGCCGAACGCCGCGGCGTTGTAGCCGATCGCGCCGACCAGTACGCCGGTGAAAGCGGGCACGCGCAGGAGCCTCAGGTCCAGCAGCGGGTGCGCGACCCGGCGTTCGACGGCCACGAAGGCGGCGAGCGCGAGCACCGCGACCGCGAGCGTCACCACGGTCGGCGTCGACGTCCAGCCCTCCGAACCGGCCCGCACCACTCCGTACGTCAGCGCCCCCGCGAAGAGCGCGAACGCCACCGTGCCCGCCCAGTCGACCCGGCGGCCCGCCTGCCCCTTCGACTCCGGGACCACGCGCAGCGTCAGCCACATCGAGGCGACGCTCACCGGCAGGTTCACGAAGAAGATCCACCGCCAGCCGGGTCCCTCGGCGAGCAGCCCGCCGACGATCGGCCCCATCGCCGCGGCGGCCCCGCTGACCGCTCCCCAGACGCCGAGCGCGACCGAACGGTCCCGCCCCTGGTAGGCGGCGCCGAGCAGCGGCAGGGTCGTCGCGAACATCGCGGCGGCGCCGAGCCCTTGCAGCGCGCGCGATGCCACCAGGACCTCCGCGTTCGTGGCGAGCCCGCAGCCCAGCGAGGCGAGCGCGAAGAGCGCGGTGCCCGCCACGTTGAGCCGCCGCCGGCCGAGCACGTCCGCCGCCGCCCCCACCCCGAGCAGCAGCGCGGCGAGCGCGAGCGCGTAGCCGTCGATCACCCATTGCAGATCGCTCAGCGAGGCGTTCAGCGCCCCCGCCATGTCGGGCAATGCCACGATCACGATCGTCACGTCCAGCAGCAGCATGAACGTCCCCAGGCATACCGCTGTGAGCGGCCCCCATGTACGCATCGTCAACTCTCTCCTCGTTCGGCTTGTGCCTCGTACGATGGAGGCCGACCGGACGATCCGAATGACCAGCCGCGACAGATCGAAGGAATCCGACAGTGATGGGTAGTGTGGCAACAGAATCCATCATCCCGGCGGAGATGCGGGACTCGCTCGACGTCAGACTCCTCCAGGCCCTGGAGATCGACGGCCGCGCGCCCTTCAGCAAGATCGCCGCCGTCCTCGGCGTCTCCGACCAGACCGTGGCGCGGCGCTACCGCAAGCTGGTCTCCGACGGCAGCCTGCGGATCGTCGCCGTCCGGGACCACGGGAGACTCGGCCAGGACCAGTGGATGCTGCGGCTGCGCTGCGCGCCCGACGGCGCCGAGGCCATCGCGAGCGCCTTGGCCCGCCGCCCCGACACCGCGTGGATCGGCCTCACATCCGGCGGCACCGAGGTCGTCTGCTGCACCCGCCCCCGCACCCGCAGCGACCAGGACGACCTGCTGCTCGGCAAGCTCCCGCGCACCCCGCACATCATCGACATCCACGCCCAGCAGGTCCTGCACCGCTTCTTCGGCGGCCCGGACGGATGGCTGATGAAACACGGGCCGCTCAGCGCCGAGCAGCGCGCGGCCCTGCGCCCCGCGCCGCCCGCCTCCGCCGCCCGTGCCGAGGGACCCCTGCGGATCGAGCCGGAGGACGAACCGCTCGTCGCCGCGCTCGAAGAGGACGGCCGCGCGACCTACCCGGAGCTCCAGCTGGCCACCGGGCGTTCGGAGTCCGCGGTCAAGCGCCGTCTCGGCGCTCTCCTGGCCTCCGGCGCGATCTACATCGACATCGAGTACGCCAACGAACTCATCGGCCTGCACGTCGGGGCGATGCTCTGGATCACCACCGCTCCCTGGGCCCTGGACACGGTGGGCAAGGCCCTCGCGTCCCACGCCGAGATCGCTCACGCCACCGCGGTGGCAGGACCCTCGAACATCATGGTGACCGCCGTGACCCGCGACATCCCCGCGCTCTACGCCTACCTCAGCGGCAAGCTCGGCCAACTCGACGGCGTCCAGCACGTCGAGACCGCGCCGTTCATGCGCCGCGTCAAGCAGCTCACCTACCGGCCCCGCCTGCGCTGACGGTCCCTACCTCCGCTGACGCCGCCGGTGCAGCCGGTCGCCGCCCGCGAGGATCGAGGCCGCGAGCGCGTCGGCCGCGCCCTGCGCCGAGGCCCGCCGCTCGCCGTGCAGGAGGACGAAGTCGACCGCGCCGAGCTCGGGAAGGCCCGCCCGCTCGGGGACCCGGACCAGGCCCGGCGGGATCAGGCCGTGGGAGTGCGCCATCACGCCGAGCCCCGCGCGGGCGGCGGCGACCAGGCCGTTCAGGCTGCCGCTGGTACAGGCGATCCGCCAGGCGCGGCCACGCCGCTCCAGCGCTTCGAGGGCGAGCGCGCGGCTGATGCCGGGAGGAGGGAACACGACGAGCGGCACCGGCTCGTCGGGGTCGAGCCGCAGCCGCCCGGCGCCGATCCAGACGAGCTCGTCGTGCCAGACCAGCTCGCCGCGCGGATCCTCCGGGCGCCGCTTGGCCAGGACCAGATCGAGCTTGCCCGCGTCCAGCTTCTCGTGCAGCGTGCCGGACAGCTCGACCGTCAGCTCCAGATCGACGTCCGGGTGGTCGTGCCGGAACGACTCCAGGATGTCCGTGAGCCGGGTCAGGACGAAGTCCTCCGACGCCCCGAACCGCAGCCGCCCGCCAAGCCGCGTCCCGGTGAAGAACGCCGACGCCTGCTCGTGCACCTCCAGGATCCGCCGCGCGAAGCCGAGCATCGCCTCGCCGTCCTCGGTCAGCTCCACGGAGTGCGTGTCGCGCGCGAAGAGCTGGCGCCCGGTGGCGTCCTCCAGGCGGCGCACGTGCTGGCTCACCGTGGACTGGCGCAGCCCCAGGCGCCGGGCGGCCTGCGTGAAGCTCAACGTCTGGGCGACGGCGAGGAACGTACGGAGCTGGGCGGGGTCGTACATGGTCACGACGTTATCGCAGGTTATCGCGGAACGTGATGACAGTCAGAGCGGTATCCGGGATTCCCGATCGCGGTGATCAGGAGGATCATCAAGAGGGCACGATGTGAACCAAACCGATGGAGCGAAGTGAAACGCCCGAGCTGGCCCACCTGGATGCCGATCGACCCCTACATCCTGGCGTTGCTCGGCACGGTAGGCGTCGCCGCGCTGCTGCCCGCGCGCGGCATCGGCGCCGACATCGCGGGCGGCGCGTCGACCGGGGCCGTCGCGTTCCTCTTCTTCCTCTACGGCGCGCGGCTCTCCACCCGTGAGGCACTGGACGGGCTCAAGCACTGGCGCCTGCACGTCACCGTCCTCGCCTGTACGTTCATCGCCTTCCCGCTGCTCGGACTCGCGGCCAAGGGCCTCGTCCCGTACGTCCTGACGCCCGCCCTCTACAGCGGGTTCCTCTTCCTGACGCTCGTGCCCTCCACGATCCAGTCCTCCATCGCCTTCACCTCCATGGCGCGCGGCAACGTACCTGCGGCGATCTGCGCGGGCTCCTTCTCCTCCCTGGCCGGCATCGTCCTGACACCGCTCCTGGCGGCCGCCCTGCTCGGCAACAGCGGCGGCGGGTTCTCCGCGGACTCGCTCCTGAAGATCGTGGCTCAGCTCCTCGTGCCGTTCCTGGCCGGACAGCTCCTGCGCCGCTGGATCGGCGGCTTCATCGCACGGAACAAGAAGGTGCTCGGCCTCGTCGACCGCGGCTCCATCCTGCTCGTCGTCTACACCGCGTTCAGCGAAGGCATGGTGCAGGGCATCTGGCACCAGGTGACGCCGCTGCGGCTCGGCGCGCTGCTCGGCGTGGAGGCGGTGCTGCTCGCCGTACTGCTCGCCTCCACCTGGTACGGGGCCAAGCGGCTCGGGTTCGACCGCGGGGACCGCATCGCCATCCAGTTCGCCGGGTCGAAGAAGTCCCTGGCGGCCGGACTGCCCATGGCGAGCGTCCTGTTCGGGGCCCAGGCCTCGCTCGCCGTCCTGCCGCTGATGCTCTTCCACCAGATGCAGCTGATGGTCTGCGCGGTGATCGCCAAGCGGCGCTCGCGCGACCCCGAGGACTTCCCCGCCGTCACTGAGCCGTCGCGATCCGAAGAGACACGAACCGCGGTCGGTACAGGGACACGTTCCGGGTGACGTTGGCCTGCGCGTTCGCGGGCGCCGCGTCGAGCCAGTTGACGTCGTAGCTGAGCAGCAGCCGTCCGTTCCCGCTGAGCGCCGGATGGGCCTGGGGGTTGTAGGCGGCCATGTCCTGCTCGGCCGAGCCGTCCTTCGGCAGCGGCGCCGCGAAGCCTTTCGCGGGGCCGTGCCAGGGGCCGGTGGGCGAGCACGCCCAGTAGGAGGTCACGTCGGTCAGGCCCTCGGCGCCCGCGGCCATCGTGAACAGGACGTACGTCCCCTTCACGCGCACCACCGTGAACGCGCTGCCCACACCCTTGCGTTCGCCGTCGCCCAGGACGTGCCGCGGCGCTCCCGTCTCCGTCCAGTCCTTGCCGTCCCAGTACCGCCACGCGCCGGGCTCCGCCAGCCTGCCCTTGGGCACCCGCGCCACATAGGCGTGCGAGGCGGGACGGGCGACCGCCTTGCCGTCGTTGCCGCCGAAGACGTAGGTCCAGTCGCCGTCGTCGACCGTCGTCGTGCCGTACAGGACGCGCTTCTCCGGGTCCCGCACCGACTGCTGGTCGGAGACCTTGACGATGCCCTCGACGCGCAGATCGGGCAGGGAGAGCGTGGCGACCTCGGTGGCGGTCGGGACGCCGTAGATCCAGGGGCCCGTCCCGGTGGCGCGGGTCCACAGCAGGACGCGTACGACCTTGTCCGCCGAGCCGGGGGAGCGCGGCTCCACCTTCGCGGCGACCGGCCAGCGCCACTGCTGCGGGGCCGGGTCGGGGAAGAGCGGGGCGGGCAGGGTGCGCTGCGGGGTGCCCGAACGCGACATCACCACGGCCGAGTTGCGGACCATGGGCGCGGTCGCGTCCCGCCAGGTGTGGGGCTGGCCCGCCGGGTTGGGGGGCGCGTGCACCTGGCCGAGGAAGGTGTCGGAGAACAGCCAGAGGAGCCGCCCGTCCGGCAGGCGCACCGAGTGCGTGCCGTCGCCGCCGGTCCAGTCGTCGGCCCGCGCCGTGTCGTCGCCGTAGCGGGCGAAGGCGCCGGTGACCTTGTCGTCGGCCGTCCAGGACGAGACGGTGCGGGCCTCGCATGCGGCATCGCCCTCCCGGTCCTCCGGGAGGGCGATGAGCAGCACGGCCGCGCAGGCCAGGGCGAGCAGCAGGACGATCCAGGTCCTGTGCGCGCTCCGGCCTCCGCGTGGACCTTGGTCGACGGACACGTGCGGGACGTTAGTTGCTCGCGCGGACGCGGTCCATGGGGAGCCATGCCACGGTGTCCCGCGTCACAGGGGCCTTGGAGCCGCCGTCCCCGGCAAGATCGGCCAGTTCCGCGTCGCTCAACGCACGTTCGTAGACGCGCACTTCGTCGATCGAGCCCGTGAAGTGGGCGCGGCTGTCGACCCGTTGGCCGACATGGAAGCCGTACCCGGAGTTGCGGGTCACGGTGCCCGGGACGTCGGCGGTGGTGGTCTGCGTCCCGTCGATCGACAGCGTGAGCCGCCCGCCGCCGCGGCGCAGCGCGATGTGGTGCCACTGGCCGTCGTTGTAGGCGCCGGTGGTGCGCACGGAGGCGGACTTCGGGGCGCCGGCGCCCTCGCGCGTGGTGATCAGGCCCGTGACGCGGTTGCTCGCGGGCTCGCCGCGCAGCCACACCTGCGGCTGGTTGGTCCCTATGCCGCCCATCCACAGCAGTGGCTGTTCACCGCTGGTCGCGGAGTAGCGGAACCACAGGGACGCCGTGAAGTCCTTGGCGCCGAGCGGGAGTTGCTGGCGGTAGGGCAGGCGTACGGCGTCGTCCGTGCCGTCGAAGGCGATGGCCCCGCCGAACCGTCCTTCGGTCGTGGCCGCCCCGCCGAGCACGGCCGCCGGCTTCGCGTGCGGCGCGCGGTCCTTGGTCTTCGGGTCGGGGCCCCGGCGCGGCTGGAGCCAGTCCTCGGTGAAGCGCGCGAAGCGGATCTCGTCGCGGGCGTCGACCGCCCCGCCCTCGTACATCAGGCCCACGTGGGCGCCGTCCGCCCGCACCATGTCCGAGTAGCCGGACCAGTCCGTGGTGACCGTCGTGCCGCGGTCCACGCTGTCCCAGGTGCGGCCGCCGTCGTAGGAGGAGCGGATCTGCATCGTGCGCCGCCGGTCGGGGTCACCGGGGCAGGCGAGCAGCATCCGCCCGCCGAACTGGAGCGTCGAGCCCTGTACTTGAGGCGTGTAGAGATCGGGGATGGCCTTGAACGGCGCGACGAAGCTGTCCCCGCCGTCACGGCTGACCGTGTGCGTGCGGTGCCCCAGGTCGGTGCCGTCCTGCTCGCGCCCGCTGACGTAGAGGGCCCCGTCCGGGCGCTCCGTGACGGTCATCTCCGACGGCTTCTGCCGGAACGTGCCGTCGGCCGGTATCGGGTACGAGTCCTTGGCGCCGATCTTCCAGTGGTCGCCGCCGTCGTCGCTGACGATCAGTGCCGCGTGGTTCGCCGTGACCCGGCTGCCGTCCCAGGTCTCGGTGTTGACGGTGAAGACGAGCCGTCCCGCGTGCCGCCCGCGGGTCAGCTGGAGTCCGTGCACGGGCCCTGTCGCGTACCAGGAGTTCCAGTCCTTCGGCAGGATCTGGTCGCTCAGGTCGCGCGGCGCCGACCAGCTGCGGCCGTCGTCGTCGCTGTACTGGAGGTGCGGGGTGCGGTCGCAGGGGACGGCGCAGTTCCCGCCGTCCGTGCGGCCCGTGTTGTACGTCTCGGCCAGGAGGATGCGGCCGGTCCTGCGGTCCACGATCGGGGCGGGGTTGCCGTGCGTGTCGCCCGCGCCCTCGTTGACCACCTGGAGCGGGCTCCACGTGCGGCCGCCGTCCTGCGAGCGCTTGACCACGATGTCTATGTCGCCCGCGTCACTGCAGTCGTTGACCCGCCCCTCGGCGAAGGCGAGGAGCGTTCCCTTCACCGTCTTCACCACGGCGGGGATGCGGTAGCAGGCGTACCCGGGGTCCTGCGAGGCCTTGAAGAGCACCTGCTGTTCGAACGCCGTCGCGCGGGCGTCCGGCGCCGCCTGGGCCGTCGGCCCGGGGAGCAGCGCCCCGACGGCGACGACGGTCAGCGCGGCCGTGGCGGTACGGAGGGATCTGAGACGTAAACGGAGAGCTGATGGCATGGCGCGGCCCACCTTTCAAAGGTGACTGGACATCCTGACATCCCACGTCCAACGTTCGCGCCTCAGACGCTACTTGGGCGGCTCGACACCCCACAAGAAGCGTGCGTGGCACGAATGGGCGCGGCCTGGTCAGGCTCAGGGAATCAGTACGACTTTTCCGAGGTTGCTCCGCGCCTCGATCACTGCATGCGCCTTCGCCGCGTCCTCCAGGGCGAATTCCGCGTGCACGGCGGGGCGCACCGCGCCCGTCGAGAAGAGCCGCCACAGCTCGCGCCGCCACGCCTCGTACACCTCGGGCCGCCCGCGGGCGATGAGCGCCATCTGGAAGCCGATGACCGACTTGGCGCCCACAAGGAGGTCGTACGCCTCGACGGTGCCGCCGCCCGAGCTGTACGCGACGAGCCTCCCGTGCGGCGCGAGTGCCCGCACGGCGGGCGTGAGCAGCTCGCCGCCGACCGCGTCGAGGACGTAGTCGACGGGCTCGCCCCACGACTCTTCGCCGTACGTGACGACCTCGTCGGCGCCGAGCGAGCGCAGGAAGCCGGCCTTGCCGCGGCCGGCCCCGCCGTCCGACACGGCTCCCACGACCCGCGAGGCACCCCTCAGCCGGGCCAGTTGGAGGGCTATGTGCCCCACTCCGCCGGCCGCCGCCGTGACCAGCCCCGCCTCGCCCGGCGCGGGGCGTGCGGCGTCGAGCGCGCCGTACGCGACGAGCCCGCTGCGGACGAGGGCGACCGCGTCGGCGGCGCTCGCCCCGTCCGGGACGGGCGACGCCATCGTGGTGTGCAGGAGCGCGAACTCGGCATAGCCGTGCCCGAAACACAGTCCCGTGACGCGGTCGCCCGGCGCGTACCCGCTGACGCCGTCGCCGGTGGACACCACTTCGCCCGCGACCTCCCCGCCGAGCGGGATCGGATCGCGGGGCTCGCGGACCTTGCGTACGACGGGGAGCGTGACACCGGCGGCGGCGACGCGCACGAGGAGCTCGCCGGGGCCGGGCGCGGGAACGGGCACGTCCTCGGAGAAGAGGACTTCGGGACCACCGCTGTGTTCGTACCGAACGCGACGCATGCGTACTCCAGACAGGGAGAGCCAGGGAGGGAATCGTGGGGAGCCCCAACGGTACTCACCTTTTCATGGGGAAGTCCAACGATTCTCCGGTACGCTCGACCCATGCCCACGACTCCGCCCGCCCCCACCGGTATCCGCACCCTCCCCAGCTGGCTCCTCGGCCGCGCGGCGGCCCGTGGCCGTGGCCTCGTCGCCGAGGCCCTGGCGGGGGAGGACATGAAGATGTGGCACCACGTGGTGCTCTCCGCCGTCGCCGATCAGGGCCCCCTCGCCCAGGCGGCGCTCGGCCGCAGCATCGCGCTCGACCCCAAGGACCTGGTCGGCGTCATCAACGACCTGCAGGGTGCCGGGCTCGTCCTGCGCGCGCCGGACCCCATCGACCGGCGCAAGAACGCGATCACGATCACGGAGGACGGCGAGCGGACCCTCGAACGCTGCGCCGAGGTCGCACGGCACGCCAACGACGAGCTCCTGGCGCCTCTTTCGGCCGCCGAACGGGGGCAGTTCCTGGCGCTGCTCACCCGGATCTCGGGCACCCTGCCGGACGCCGAGGCGTAGAGCGGGCCCGGGGCCCCGCCGGCGCAGGGGGCGCTCCCCGCCGGTCGGGGCCCCGCCGCCGTGCAGCGGGGAGCGGCCGGTCAGCCCTTGGAGGCCGCGGCCCGCACGGCGATCCGGTGCTCGCCCGCGTACACGTTCATGGAGGAGCCGCGCAGGAAACCGACCAGGGTCAGCCCCGTCTCGGCGGCCAGATCGACGGCGAGGGAGGAGGGCGCGGAGACGGCGGCGAGCATCGGAATGCCCGCCATCACCGCCTTCTGCGCCAGCTCGAACGAGGCGCGCCCCGACACGAGGAGCACGGCACGCGACAGCGGCAGGCGGCCGTCCTGGAGGGCCCGCCCGACCAGCTTGTCGACCGCGTTGTGCCGCCCCACGTCCTCCCTTATGTCGAGGAGTTCACCGTCCTCGGAGAAGAGCGCCGCCCCGTGCAGGCCCCCGGTCCGGTCGAAGACCCGCTGGGCCGCGCGCAGCCGGTCGGGGAGGCACGCGAGCAGATCGGTCCCGAGCCGGACCGGGGGAGCGCTGCCGCCGTCCGTGTCGTCGATCGCCCAGCGGGCCGTCGTACGGACCGCGTCCAGGCTCGCCTTGCCGCACAGGCCGCAGGACGAGGTGGTGTAGACGTTGCGTTCGAGATTGATGTCGGGCAGGACGAGCCCCGGAGCGGTCTTCACGTCGACCACGTTGTACGTGTTCGAACCGTCCGCGGTGGCTCCGGCGCAGTACACGATGGACTGGAGCTCGTCCGCCGAGCCGAGCACCCCCTCGCTCACGAGGAAGCCCGCCGCGAGCGCGAAGTCGTCGCCCGGCGTGCGCATGGTGATGGCGAGCGGTTTTCCGTTGAGCCGGATCTCCATCGGCTCCTCGGCGACCAGGGTGTCGGGGCGCTCGCTGACGACCCCCTCCCTGATGCGGATGACGCGGCGGCGCTCCGTGACTCGTCCCATGTCGATCAGTCCCGGTTCTGTACGTGCTGGTAGCCGAAGCGGCCCTTGATGCAGAGGTTGCCGTGGGTCACCGGATTATCGTGCGGTGAGGTGACCTTCACGATGTCATTGTCCTGCACGTGCAGGGTCAGATTGCAGCCGACTCCGCAGTAGGCGCATACCGTCGTCGTCTCCGTCTGCCGCTCCTCGTCCCAGGTTCCCGCGGCCCGCATGTCGTACTCGGACTTGAAGCTGAGCGCTCCGGTCGGACAGACCTCGATGCAGTTCCCGCAGTACACGCACGCGGAGTCGGTCAGCGGTCCGTCGTGCTCGACGGCGATCCGGGCGTCGAAGCCGCGGCCCGTCACCGAGATGGCGAACGTGTTCTGCCACTGGTCGCCGCAGGCGTCGACGCACTTGTAGCAGAGGATGCACTTGTCGTAGTCGCGCACATAGAGGTCGTTGTCGACCTTGGGCTCTTCGTTGAGCCGGGCCGCGTCCGGGCCGAAGCGGTCGGGCTTGGCGTCGTACTCCTTGAGCCAGCCCGCGACCTTCGGCGTGGTCGACATGTCGACGGACGAGGCGAGGAGTTCGAGCACCACCTTCCGGCTGTGCCGGGTGCGCTCGGTGTCGGTGAGGACCGTCATCCCCGGTTCGGCCCGGCGCGAGCAGGCGGGAGCCAGCACGCGGGCGCCCTCGACCTCGACGACACATACCCGGCAGGCGTTCTTCGGGGTGAGGGTGTCGCCCTCGCAGAGGGTCGGTACGTCCTTGCCCGCGGCCCGGCAGGCGTCCAGGATGGTCGACCCCTCGGGCACCCTGGCGCCCTGCCCGTCCAGGGTGAATTCGATGAGGCGGCGCGGGATTCCCAGCGGTACGGCGGTCACTTGTACGCCCCCAGGCGGTCGATGGCGGATTCCACGGCGTTCCACGCGGTCTGGCCGAGCCCGCAGATGGAGGCGTCCCGCATGGTCCGCCCCACCTCGCGCAGGAGAGCGATGTCCCCGGCGGCTTCGGCCCCGGTCCGTTCGACGATGCGGTGCAGGGCCTCCTCCTGCCGGACGGTGCCGACCCGGCAGGGCACGCACTGCCCGCAGGACTCGTCACGGAAGAACTCGGCGATGCGCAGCAGCACGCGGGGGAGCGGCACGGTGTCGTCCAGGGCGAGCACGACACCGGAGCCGAGGGTCGCCCCCGCCTCCCTGGTCCCCTCGAAGGTGAGCGGAATGCCGAGCTCGTCGGGCCGTACGAAGCCGCCGGCCGCGCCGCCCAGGAGGACCGCGCGGAGGTTGTCCGGCTTTCCGGCGAGGGTGAGGAGCTCGCCGAGGGTGGCGCCGAAGGGGAGCTCGTAGATGCCGGGGCGTTCGACGCTTCCGGAGACGCAGAAGAGCTTGGGGCCCGTGGACTTCGCCGTGCCGATGGTGGCGTAGGCCTGTGCGCCCATGGTGAGGATCGGCAGCACATTGATGAGGGTCTCTACGTTGTTCTCGGCGGTGGGCTTACCGAAAAGCCCCTTCTCCACGGGGAAGGGCGGCTTGGACCGAGGCTCCCCTCGGTACCCCTCGATGGAGTTGAAGAGGGCGGTCTCCTCGCCGCAGATGTAGGCGCCCGCGCCGCGCCGGATCTCGATGTCGAAGGCGTACCCCTGCCCCAGGACGTCGTCTCCCAGCAGTCCCCGCGCGCGTGCCTGCGCGATGGCGTGGGTCAGCCGCTCCAGGGCGCGGGGGTACTCGCCGCGGAGATAGAGGTAACCGAGGTGGGCGCCGGTCGCGTACCCCGCGATGGTCATCGACTCGATGAGCGCGTACGGGTCGCCCTCCATGATGACCCGGTCCTTGAAGGTGCCGGGCTCGGACTCGTCGGCGTTGCAGACGAGGTAGTGGGGGTGGTCGGGCTGCGCTGCGGTGGCCTGCCACTTCCTTCCCGTGGGGAAGGCGGCGCCGCCTCGGCCGAGGAGGCCGGAGTCGGTCACCTCGCGGATGACTTCGGCGGGGCCGATGGCGAAGGCGGTGCGGAGGGCGGTGTAGCCGCCGTGTGCGCGGTAGTCGTCCAGGGACGAGGGGTCTACGGAGCCGATTCTGCTGAGGAGCAGGAGGTCTTCCTGGCCTGCTTGGGGGACGGCGAGTTCCGCCGAGGGCTCGGCGGGGGCGGTCTCCGGGGCGAGGGCGGCTCGGGCGAGGGTCTCGGGCGCCGCGGGGCCGAGGGTCGCGGTGACGTATGACTTCTCCCCAACCCCACCCCTTCCCGAAAACCGTGCCTGCGCCCCGGACCTACCTGGGGGCTCCGCCCCCAGACCCCCGCTCCTCAAACGCCGGAGGGGCTGGGAATCAGCC